>DBDD01000163.1:0-3436 GCA_002293365.1 Christensenella sp. UBA941
ACCATTCGCGCAAATGGGGCTTGGCGGCGACGTTTCGCCGGACGGGATGCTCACGGTAAAGATGCGGCGAGCGCAGGCAGTCCAGCTTTTCCGCGCCCGGAAACAGGCCGCAGAACACCTCGCCGTCGTTGAGAAGCCCTGCGGGGTTCCGCTCTCCGTTGAACAGCCATTCGCAAAAGGCGTATAGGTCGGGTACGACATAGGTGTACTTCCCGTAGATATCCAGCTTTCCGCTCCATGCGTTGTGCTGGAGGGCGGTTTTCATATCGCGCAGCGTTTCGCGGTAATAGTGATCCTGCAACAATTCGGGGTAGAGCAGCAGCGCGTCCTGCGCCGGGGTGCGGTTCTGGTTTCCCGGCGTCGCGCCCAGCACCTTTAGCATGGTCGCCCGGTTGGTCGCAAGGTTCTCCAGCTTATAGGCGGTCTGCTTGGAAAGCTGGATCAATTCCTCATCCGTAAGGTTGGTCAGCGTTTGCAGCATCTGATAATTCAAGCTGGCGTTTTCAATATAGTCATCCTCGACGCCGCAAAGCCCCGCTTCGCACCCGTATTTCTTGAACGCCTCCTTGTACGCCGCCCAATCGCGATAATAACTCCACATCTTGAATTGGCTTTTTGTGAAGATGATCTGGATATTCTCCGCGATCACATCATGGGTCTGGCCGTAGATATCGCGGATTTCGCTTTGCGACGGGTCGGATTTGGCAAGGAACCGGTCAAACGGAAACACGGCCAGCAGTCCCTTTATCCACGGCAGGCGCACCATGACATTCTTGCCCCCGGTGAGCTGCGGCAGCATCATCCCGCAGCCGTCCGTGTGGCATATGGGTACGGCCATGCGCTTGCGCTCCACCTCAAACGTCGTCCCGTCGATATAATCCACCACGCCCTCGACGGCGGTTTCCATATCCTCAACGACTACCGCGCGGTCGATATCGAAGTCCTCCCATTTATCCGTAGCCGTCCCGCAAAGGGCTAAATACGGGAGATACTTGTTGGTGTTGCACCCGCCATGCGCGTTGATATCGTCTACGGTCAGCCCGCACATCAGCGTGAGCCTGTGGCGCTCATATAGGGATTCTTTGATAAAAACGCACTTTTTTGTACGGATTTGCCCCGCCGACGCCGTGAAAAAGATGTATCTTTCCCCGTTCATCGTGAAGCCGTTGCGCATGATATCCTGAAATATCTGAAAGAAATAGACGCGCACGATTATAAATGCGTCGCTGTGCTTTTGCGGTTCCATGCCGAGCGTGCGGGTCAGCGCGGAGGTGAAGACCGATATGATATGATTCTCCGCGATAAATTCCTCCCGCATGGAGCGATAGCCCGACGAACGGCCAAACTCAACGCATAGCTGCTCCCGGCGCTGGGTTATCCATTTGGCGTACAGGGCAAGCGTATCTTTAATTTCCGTAGTCGGAGCGTCCTCATATTTTTGCTTGAGCGCCCTTCGCTCGGCGCGCAAATCCTGCATATCCAGTTCGATGCTCATTTCAGCATCCGTATAAAACGCCTTAGTATCGACGGCNNTGTTCTTTCATAGGGTGTAGGCTCCGTCGTCGGACTCCAGCCAATCGATCAGCAGCGTGCGCATTCGTCGGCTGGGTACGTAGAGATCAATCGGCTGCCCGTCGCGTATCGCGGAACGCCATATGAATTGCAGCATATCGCACAGGCCATAAGCCTTTTCATTCACTTCCACGCCGTATCTTGCCAAGAAGTGCTTTATGACGGGGTTCATATAGCGGTTTACCAGATAGGCGACCGCCGTTCTGTCGCGGAAGTGATTCGTAGCCCTGGCGTTAAGCGGCGCGAAGCCCCTCATATACCCCCTCCCGGCAATCGCGTGCTGCCATTCCTTGAAAGTAGTCCAAAGCGTTTTCGTTGAAATCGTCTTCGCGTAATTGGCGAAATAATTATAGGTGTTTTTGCGCAGGCGCTGAATATCATCCTCATGATTTTCGTACCATGCCATCGACAGCGCGGCATGATGCTCGCCAATATTGTTTAAGCTGGACTTATCCAGAATGCGGATCATATCTCTGGACGGCACATCGTAATCAATGATCTCATCCGTAAATAAATAAGCATTGTCGCGGTTCTCAACGCTTATTCGCTTATATTTGACTTCATGCAGATCGTAATAATACCGTTGAAGCTGCGCGTCAAACATATAGGTGAGCACATAGGTGTCCGCAAATGCCTTGAACACTTTGATTGGGAACAGCCAGACGAATACCTCGTCGTTGTAAGCGCCGATGCACCTCGCCTCGCAAAGCCGCTTCACATCTGAAAAAACGCCTTTGTATTTTTTGTCATGCCACTCTAACAGGTTTGTTTTTGGGTTAATGGTCGCGTATTTTTCCAAGACCGTGCGCATATCCTCCGCCCCAACGCCGAGCGGCGCAATCACATCCGCAACCTCATCCATAATCAAGGTATAGCTGCTTTTGCGTATTATTTTGGTGATCTCGCTGTCGAATAGCTGGAAGAGCGCGTGCGTCGCCACGATGTTTTCTCTTTGCTCAAAAAGGTATTTTATCGCGCGCGTCTTCGTTCCAAGGCTGTCCGGCTGCTGAAAGTTCCGCTCCGGGCATTGCGCTATAATACGGTCTACTTCCGTAATGTAAGGAGTGATATAGAGATATTTAACCGACGGCTCAGTGTTGCGCATCATTTGAATGGCCGCGCTGGTCTTGCCGCTGCCCATCATGGAATCCACAATATAAACAGGCATCTTGTGCATTGCTCCTTTTTTAGTGCGTTTTTTTCGCGAAAAAATCCTAAGCCGATTTTCAGAATGCCCTAAATTGGGGGGATTGTTCATTTTCTGGCTCTCCGTAAAAAGTATACCGAAATCCTAAGCATGTCTAAAAAACCCCCTAATCATAGGCATCTCCGTGATTTTTTGTTAAAGAGAATTTTTTATATATAAGGGGAACGAATATTCGATTGTCAAGCTACGTCGCTTCGGTCATGACGAGCGGATATATAAAAACACAATAGAATAAAGGCGTAAAGGGGTACGGCCTTTACACCAAGTAAAGCGTACAACATGCAGATTCCATATGCTTCGGACAAACGTAGTGATATAGCGGAAAACAGGCGTTTTCGTCCATAAAAATAAAAAGAAAATAAGAAATAATAGTACACAAGTAGCGAAAAAGCCCTAAGTTGGGGCATCTACCGAAGCGGCTACCGAAACGATTTACGGGGATTCAGGCCGAGAGTGAACACCTCACGACATACCTCTAACTGGAGAATCGACCTGTAATGTAAATACGCCCCCTGGCCGCTCGGCTGGGCGCTACAATGGCCGCTAATAGGCTTATTTGCTTGTTTATGGGCTTCTAGGCGGCTGGGCGTAGTCAGGGCAAGGGGGCCCAAAAGGGCGGTTATATGTGATTGTACGCTGGAGCTTAAACGTCTATTA
>DBDD01000163.1:3470-3620 GCA_002293365.1 Christensenella sp. UBA941
ACATTATCGATAAACGATAAATACGTATAGATCGTCTTTTCTTTCAATCATAACGCGCCTTTCGCCTGGTTGGTGAAGGGCGTTGACCAAACGAAAGACGCGCTGGGGGGCGCGTTTTGTTTGGCCCTTCACTTTTTGGGCGGCAGCGCT
>DBDD01000279.1 GCA_002293365.1 Christensenella sp. UBA941
GGCTACGTATCGGACGAGGAGCTCGAACGGCTATACAGGACGTGCAGGATCGCCGTCGCGCCGCTAAGGTTCGGCGCGGGCGTAAAGGGGAAGACGGTCGAAGCAGTTTACAACCTTATCCCGATAGTATCGACGTCCTTCGGGATAGAGGGCTTGCCGGAAGCGGAGACGATTATCCCAATCTGCGACGGCGCGGAGAGCTTCGCCAAAGAGCTGCAAAGGCTGCTATCGTCGGACGAGGCGTGCCAAAGCGCCGCCGCCGCGTACCGGCTGTGGATCGAAAAGTGGTTCTCCAAAGAGCACGCGATTGAGGTCGTGCGAGAGATAATGGAAGATGGTATACTAGATAAAAAGCAATAGGAGCAATAGAAAATGCCTAAAGCATTGATTACCGGTATTACCGGCCAGGACGGCTCGTATCTGGCCGAGCTGCTTATCAGCAAGAATTACGAAGTATTCGGCCTCGTACGCCGCAAGAGCCAGCTTGGCTACGGCCAAAGCGAGCATTTAAAGGAGCGCGTTACGTTTATCGACGGCGATATGACGGATACCACGTCGCTCGTGAAGGCTATGACGATTTCAAGCGCCGATGAAGTCTACAATCTGGCCGCGAATTCGTTCGTCGCCTCTAGCTGGAACGCGCCGGATTCCGCCGCCGAGATAAACGCCGTGGGCGTGACGAAGCTATTGGAGGCCATTCGCTTTGTAAAGCCCGAGGCGCGCTTCTACCAGGCGTCTACGAGCGAAATGTTTGGCCTCGTACAGGAAATCCCGCAAAAAGAAACGACGCCGTTTTACCCGCGCAGCCCCTACGGCGTCGCAAAGCTTTACGGCCATTGGATCACGAAAAACTACCGCGAGAGCTACGGCATCTTTGCGTGCAACGGCATCCTGTTCAACCATGAGAGCGAACGGCGCGGAGCGGAATTCGTTACGCGCAAGATTACGCTCGCCGCGGCCGCAATTTGCAAAGGCCGGCAGGAAGTATTAGAGCTGGGCAATCTCTCCGCGCAGCGCGATTGGGGCCATAGCGAGGACTACGTGCGCGCTATGTGGCTTATGCTGCAACAGGACGAGCCGGACGATTATGTCGTCGCTTCGGGAGAGGTGCATACCGTGCGCGATTTTTGCGCGGTCGCGTTCGAGCGGGCGGGCATGGCGTTGACGTGGAGCGGCGAAGGGCTGGATGAAACGGGGACGGATAAGGCCGGAAGAGTCCGCGTACGCGTAAATCCCGCGTTTTTCAGGCCCGCCGAGGTGGATATACTGTTTGGAGACCCGTCAAAGGCCGAACAAAAGCTCGGCTGGAAGCGCGAAATTTCGTTTGAGCGGCTAGTCGAGCGCATGGTGGATCACGATTTAGCCGCGAACTGAAGCAAGGGGCTGCCGTAGATGGAAAAAACCTGCCTGATAACGGGCGTAAGCGGCTTCGTCGGGGGTTATCTCGCGCAAGCCGCGTTAAGAGAAGGCTATACATCCGTTCACGGAACGTGCTTTGGGGACGCCGAAAACGTCATGCCGGGCGTTCCGATAGAATTGCACGAGCTCGACATGCTCGATAGCCCCGGCGTCGAAGCGCTGATAGCCAAGCTAAAGCCCGCGCGGATATTTCACCTAGCGGCGCTGTCCTCTCCCGCGCTGTCGTGGCGGAAGCCCGAACTGACGTTCGATATTAACGTAAAGGGAACGCTGCACGTTTTAGAAGCGATTCGGGAGCATGCGCCCAAGACGGGAGCGTTGCTCGTGGGCTCGGGCGACCAGTACGGCGATACGCCTCTGCCTGAAAACTGCATGGTTTCCGAGGCGCTGCCAATGCGCCCCGTCACACCCTACGCGGCGAGCAAAGCCGCGCAGGACAGCTTGGGCCGCGTCTACGCAAAGGCGTATGGGCTGAATATAGTAATGACGCGCTCGTTCAACCACGCGGGGCCGCGCCAGACGGCCGCGTTCGTCCTATCGAGCTTTGCAAAGCAAATAGCCGCTATCGAACGCGGCCGATCCGAGCCCGTGTTGTACGTGGGCAATCTCGACGCCCGCCGTGATTTTACCGATGTGCGCGACGTCGCAAGGGCATATGTAGCGCTTGCGGAAAAGGGCGTCCCGGGCGAGGCGTACAACGTCGGCTCCGGAAACGCTTACGATATACGCGATTTGCTCGAAAGGCTGCTCGCGCTGTCCGCGGCGCGTATAGAGATTCGCCGCGATCCGGCGCGCATGCGCCCGAGCGATACGCCGCTTTTGGCTTGCGATAATACCAAGCTTTGCGCGGCTACGGGATGGAAGCCCGAGATACATATAGAACAAACACTGTTTGATATTCTGAATTACTGGCGAAGCTTTATTTAACCGCCACAAAGAGCGAAGGCGCGCCATAATAGCCGCGAACCAGGCTGTCGGCGCAGACGATTTGAACCTTAGAAAACCCCGCTTCATGCAGATAATCGAATATATCCGCGCCTATATCGTAGAAAACCAGCGAGCCTTCGTCCGCGACGGGATTGCCGTGATATTCGGGCGAAAGGTAATGCGTCAGCGCGCCGTTTTCAATACCCGCTCGCCGTACGGTTTTTTCGGTATCATAATGAAACGGCACGGTAAAAATCAGCCTGCCGCCAGGGGCAAGAACCCTGAAAAGCTCGGCAAGCGCCGCCTGCAAGTCGGCAACGTGCTCCAAAACGTCGTTCGATATGACGATATCAAACGACGCGTCTTCGAAGCTGAGCGCCAAGCAGTCCTCATGCCGGATTCCGTCGACGACCGCGCCCGGCTTTATATCGGGGCCCAGATATTCGCTTCCGATTGTATCCGGGTAGTCTTTATTCAGCGCTTTAAATAAATCTGTTACCTGCTCCTGTGCGTAAATGCGAATGCCGGTATGCGCGATACAAGCATGGCGAATATACGCCATGATGAATCTTTGCCGGGTGTTTAGCCCGCATTTCCCGCATACCGCGCGCTCCCGGAAGCTTACTTCGGTTCCGTCGCCCCACTGAAGATCTATGAGGAGCGGCTGAACCTGCTCGCAAGCGTCGCAATAGCCGATCAGCTTTTCGCTGTGCGGCGCGTTTTGAACGACAGAATAGCTTAAAGAGCGTTCCAGCCGCAATGGGATTGTCCTTTGGTTCAGGATATAATCCGCAAAATCCTTTGCATTATCAAATTGGCGAAATTCCATATTGCCGCTTGCTATATCGGCTTTAAAAGCGGCCTCCAGGCTCGTAAGTTTTTCGGGATCGAACCCAGCCGCTTTGAGCTCCGCGGCCGCCAGCTCGGCTTTAAGCGCTTCTTGTTCGGCAATAGCGGCGTCCAGCGCCGTTTTGCGCACTATGCCCAGCGACCGGGCCAGCTTGCTAATCAACATATATGTCTCCTCATAAATTTCTCAAATGATTTTTCAGCAATTCCTTGATGATAACCAGAACAGCGACGCAGCCAAACGCCGCTAGCCCCATAGCGAGAGGATTCGAGGCCAGCGTAACAGCGACGGCAAGCGCCGCCGACGGCGGGTGCTCGAAGTTCAGCACGGTCATTATGAGCATGGATAGGAATACTGCCATAGCGCAGGCGGGGATATAGCCCGGAAGCGGGAACGACTCGGGAACGAGCGTAATAAGAGCGGAGCCTATATAGCCGCAGACGGCGCCTACAAGATAGCCGCCGACCAGAAACTTTGGCCGCGAGGATTTCGCGTGCGGAAAGCTGAACGCGATAAACGCGCTCGCGCCCAAGGACGCGATTGCCAGCTCGCTTTCAAACGCGTGGACAATCCAGAACGCGGCAAAGATGAAAGCGCACGCCATCAAGCTTTGGTATACGTGGGCGCGCGTGAGGATTCTTTTGTCGCGGGATTCATATGACCTTCGCCGCATAATACCTTTTATTCCCCGGATAATATCCATGTATATCGTTAGTTTAGCATATCGGAATGCAAAACGCCACGCATAGTTGATACCGCGTTCGGCTTTCGTATATAATAAGACAAAGAATAATCGGGAGGGATCGGCATGCGGGACGCGGCAAAAAATCAAAAGCCCATGCCATACGAGCGCTATCAAAAGCTTACCGGCAACCGAAGATGCGAGCTAATAGACGGCGTTGTCTACGATCTTGCCGCGCCGAGCAAGCTGCATCAAGCCGCTTCAATGCTGCTTGGCAACAAATTGTTCGCGCATCTGGCCTCAAAGCCGTGCAGGCCGTATTCCGCGCCGTACGACGTCGTGTTTAACGGCGAAGACGACGCCGACCCTACGCTCCAGCCCGACCTTCTGGTATTGTGCAAGGGCCAGCCGCTGCCGATGGTCGTAGTCGAAATCCTTTCGTTCTCAGAGCGTAAGCGGCGCAGCGTAAAAATGGAAATCTACCGTAAATACGGCGTTCCAGAATATTGGGAGCTAAACCCCGACGCCGGTACGATGACGCTCTATGCGCTGGAAAACGGCCAGTACGTCCGCAAAAACGAAAATTCAAGCGTGTTCCACTCGCCCGCTCTCGGATTTGAAATCGACGCGGAAGCGTTTTACGACGAAGTCGAGGATCATCTCGAAAATTCATAATAGCCTAATTTGATTAAAATCTGGTTATTCCCGCCAAGATTGCGCATACTAGGAAAGCGCTTTCGCGCTAGTTTATTCCTAGGAGCCGCTTATGCCCATCGATCCGCCCGAAGTCACGCCCGAAGAAACCGAAGCGGGCGTACAGGCCGCCGATTCCCTTAAAACTTTCGGCGCTATTATGATTGCGCCGCCGCCGCATGACGGCGTTCAATGCCTTACGATTATCGGCGAAATCGAAGGCCACACGCTCCTGCCGCCTACCAGCAAGACGACGAAATACGAGCATCTTATCCCGCTCTTGGCCTCCATAGAGCAAAACCCGGAGATAAAGGGCGTGCTGTTCCTTATGAACACTGTAGGCGGAGATATCGAGGCAGGCCTCGCTATCGCGGAGCTTATCGCGGGGATGTCAAAGCCGACGGTTACGCTCGTACTAGGCGGCGGGCATTCGATCGGCGTTACGCTCGCCGTCAGCTCCAGAGCCTCGTTTATCACGCCGACGGCGACGATAACGATCCATCCCGTGCGCATAAGCGGGCAGGTCATCACAGCGAGCCAAACGTACGACTATTTCAACCGCATGCAGGATCGCATTCTTGAATTCATCGTCCGGCATTCAAACATTAAGCTCAAAGCGCTGCGCGCGCTTATGCTTAATACCAGCGAACTCGCCAACGATATCGGCACGGTGCTTATCGGCAAAGAGGCGGTGGATTGCGGCCTTATAGGCGCTATCGGCGGCATCAAGGACGCGAGGGAGAAGCTTATGGAATTGATTGAGCTGTACGATGAAGAATAATTGTAGGGACGCCATATATGGCGTCCGTCACCTCGAACCGACGTTTTCGGTATATCACGGACGCGATTTATCGCGTCCCTACACCATTAAAAAGAGAGGAACACCCATGCCCGACTACAAAAAAATGTATTTCATGCTCTTTAACGCCCAAACCGACGCGATAGGGATTCTTCGGCAGGCCCAGCGCATGACGGAGGAGCTGTATTTAAAGGACAAACCGGAGGTACGCCTTTTGAGGCCGGACAAGTAGGGCGCGCTGGGATTAATGGCATTCGCCCGGCGCAGCCGGGCGAATGCCATTGTTTATCTTGTAATCACCCGCACTTGCTATAGCCGCAGCCCCGGCATATAACGCAGCCGCCCTCGTGATCCATTCGCTGGCCGCACTCGGGACACTCGCCGTTCTTGCGCGCTTGCGGGCTGGGCGGCAAATGTTCGGGATCAGGCGTCTGGTATCCGATATCCGGCTCCATGTCCACGGTGTCCGGCTCTCTGTCTCCGTTATCTGGCGCGGCGTCTCCTTTTTGCAGCCGTACAACTTTTTCGAGCACGCGCCCGATAGCGTCCGGACAGGAGAGCACCTTGATGTCCTTATTGCCGCCCCTTTGGCGCAGCGTCGAATGGCAGCGGATACCCTTGAGCTGTCCCGCCAGCGTCTCGACGTCCATACCGGAGCGCAGCGCCGTCGAAATAAGGCGGCTCGTCGCTTCGCTCTGGCTTGGGCAGCCGCCCGCGCGGCCCAGGTTTGTAAACACCTCGCAAACGCCATCGTCGTCGTAGTTCACCGTTATGTAGAGGTTTCCGCAGCCGATCTTCACCTTTTCCGTTATGCCGCGCGTCGTCTCCGGGCGCGGGCGCGGCGTTATCTTTTCGGGCTTGGCTTCGCCCTGGGCCTCTCCGGCGGCTTTATCGCCGATATTGAGCACCTGTTCCGACCTTGAGCCGTCGCGGTAGATCGTAACGCCCTTGCAGCCGAGCTCGAACGCGAGCAAAAATACCTTCGCTACGTCCGCGCGCGTAGCTTCATTTGGGAAGTTAACTGTTTTTGAGACAGCGTTATCGGTATGCGCCTGAAAAGCCGCCTGCATGCGGATATGGTATTCTGGCGAGATATCGTGCGCCGTAGCGAATACGCGCCTAACGTCCGCCGGTATCTCTTCGATATGGGCGATTGTGCCGCTTTTCGCGATTTTTCGCATTAGCTCCGCCGAATAAAAGCCGCGCGCTTTCGCGACGCGCTCGAAGTAGGGGTGTACCTCGGGCAGTTCGTCGTTGTCCATGACATTGCGCACAAAGGACACGGCGAACAGCGGCTCCACGCCGCTCGAAGCGCCGCAGATGATGCTGATCGTGCCCGTCGGGGCTATGGTCGTAACCGTCGCGTTTCTTATAGGCGCGCCGTCCTTAAGCGTAGACGCTTCAAACGCGGGGAAAGCGCCTCGTATAGCGGCCAACTCCCGTGAGGCCCGCTTTGCCCTCGCCTGGATGAATTCCATTACGTTTTCGGCGAGAGAGAGCGCGCCCTGGCTATTGTATGGTATGCCGAGCTTGAAGAGCATGTCCGCAAAGCCCATAACGCCCAGGCCCACTTTGCGCGTCTTGCGCGTCGATTCGCCGATTTCGGGCAGCGGGTACTGGTTTACTTCGATTACGTTGTCCAAAAAATGTACGGCGGTATCCACTACGCCCGCGAGCTTGCCGTAGTCGAGCTCGTAGCCGCCGTCCGCCGTTTCGCTGAGCATCAGATCGAGATTGATCGAGCCGAGATTACAGCTTTCGTACGGCAAAAGCGGCTGCTCCCCGCAAGGGTTCGTCGCTTCGATTTCGCCGAGCTCGGGCGTGACGGAATCGCGGTTCAGCCTATCTAAGAAAACGATACCCGGTTCGCCGTTTTGCCA
Organism: Christensenella sp. UBA941; assembly: GCA_002293365.1. GTDB lineage: Bacteria > Bacillota > Clostridia > Christensenellales > UBA941 > UBA941. The sequence goes on from DBDD01000279.1 coordinate 7,251, forward strand.
AGCGCCCTCGACGAGCTCGGCGAATACGCGGCGCGCGGACAGCATGGAAACGCACGAGTTCGTATACGGATCGATAAGCTCGTAGTCCAAATTTGCCCCGACGGCTTGCATGAAAGCCTCCGTTAGGCCGATAGAGATATTGAAGTTCGTTATATCGCCGTTATCGCTCTTGGCGCGGATGAAGGCGAGAATATCCGGATGGTCTACGCGCAAAATGCCCATATTCGCGCCGCGTCTTGTTCCGCCTTGTTTTACGGCTTCCGTCGCCGCGTTGAATACGCGCATAAAGCTTATCGGCCCCGACGCCACGCCGCCCGTGGAACGTACGGACGCGCCGGCCGGGCGCAAGCGCGAAAAGCTGAAGCCCGTACCGCCGCCGGATTTATGTATGAGCGCCGCGTTTTTCACGGCGTCGAAAATTTCTTCCATAGAATCGCCGACAGGAAGCACGAAGCATGCCGAAAGCTGTCCAAGCGGGCGTCCGGCGTTCATGAGCGTCGGCGAGTTCGGCATGAACAGGCGCTGAGTCATCGCGTCGTAGAACTCTTGCTCTACGGCGGCTATATCGGCGTTTTGGTCGAAGGCAAGATCCGCCGCCGCGATAGCCTTTGCGACGCGCCGGAAAAGATCCTCCGGCGTCTCTAGGAGTTCGCCCGTTTCGCCCTTGGCCAGGTACCTGCGTTCAAGGACTTTGAGCGCGTTGTCGGAAAAAGAAAGCATATTGAATCCTTTCGATAAAATGCAATATTTTGCAATATATAGGGTGTGCTAGTCTTGGATGACACAATATATTGTAGGGCTGTGTACATGTGATTGTCAAGGCGCTTTTTGTGAACAATGCTTTAACGATGGCTATTCATGAAATAAATCGATATAAGCTTGTATAGCAGCGCGGGCGTTTGACAGCCAAACGAAATAAAAAACCTCGCAAGCCGCATGGCGGCTTTATTTTTTTGTCAAGAAAATAATTTTACTATATAGTATTATTGCGTATTATGTGATATAATATCCCTTAGGAGGTGGTTATGTCATGCGCGTCACAACATCGAAGTCCAAAAACTCCGAATCTTTCTATATCGCAAAATCCTATATGAATGCCAGTGGAAAAAGCACTTCAATGAATATTCGCAAGCTCGGCACGTTAAAGGAGCTTTCAGAAAGACTCGGTACAGATAGGGACGGAGTAATTGCATGGGCTAAAGAGCAGGCGAGGCTAGAGACCGATAAGTACAAGAAGGAAAACGAAGCCCAAACGGTGCTGATTCCGTTTCACGCAGATAAGCAGTTGGAATATGGCAAGCCGAAGGCTTACAAAGGAGGATACCTTTTTCTCCAGTCCGTTTATTACGGGCTTAAGCTCGATCAAACTTGCCGAAAAATCAAAGAGAAGCATGAATTCGAGTACGATCTGAACGCAATACTATCAGACCTCGTCTACACGCGGATACTGGAGCCCCAAAGCAAACGCTCGTCCTTCCAAACCGCCAAGAAATTTCTGGAACCGCCGTCATATGAACTCCATGATATTTACCGCGCTCTTAGCGTTATTGCAAGCGAGTGCGACCACATACAAGCGGAGGCGTTCAAAAACAGCAGGCTATGCCTAAAGCGGAACGAGAGCATACTCTATTACGACTGCACCAATTATTACTTTGAAATAGAGCAGGAGGAAGGCGATAAAAGATACGGCAAAGGCAAGGAGCACCGTCCGAACCCAATCGTACAGATGGGCTTGTTTACGGACGGGGA
>DBDD01000136.1 GCA_002293365.1 Christensenella sp. UBA941
AATTCCTCCCGTCGCCTGCGGCTGGCAGCGACATGGGTTACATCCGCAGCAATCGCAATAGCAACCGCCGCTATAAAAATTTCTCATGAAATTTTATCCTTTCCTTGTTTGGTATGTCGGCGCCGAAATGCGATTCAAGCACAATGAGGCATACCTGTATAGTAGATAATATGAAAAAGTAACAAGCCTAGTGACTTCAATGGCGATCGGGATCATCTATGCTTGTTCGGCGACGCCGGCCATACGGGCTAGATTGCCGATGCGGTATTTAGGAAAGACCATCTGCCGATGATCGTCTTTCTAAAAAAATGTATAATATATGTGAAACCAATACGCGCTTATGTAGGTCTTTATAGGTAGACCGGTCGAAACGAAAGGATATACCCATGAAGGTGAAGGAACAGTATTTTGATAGGGTGTATGACGACACATACACGGATATCCTCAAATATGTCGTGGCAAAAACCAGCCGCGCCGACGAGGTTGAAGATATCGTTCAGGCGGTGTATCAGAAGTTCTACATGCGTATTTGCCGCCGCGGCCACTCGGATATTAAGAATCCGCAAGCTTTTTTGATTGCCTCCGCACGTCGTGAGATCATACGGTTTTACACGACGAAAAGGCTGCGAAACGAGCGCGAAACGACATTCGAGCCGGGTATGGAGGCTGAAGTACCCTTCGAGTCCACTTTGGAACATAGCGATGCGGCGCAGGTGGTATGGGAAACGGTTAAAGAACTTGCGCCAGAGTCCTATCGCGTGTTTACACTTTATTACGGATTCGATTTGCCGGTGGAGGAAGTAGCAAAGACGCTGGGATTAACGCCGCAGGCCGTAAAGAGCCGGCTGTTCCGTGCGCGAAACGTTGTGCGAAGCAGATTAAAAGGAGAGAGCTATGACTGAGCATGATCTTTATAAAGACGCGATCAAATCGAATCTTGCTAATAAGGAGCGCATCCGGGCAAATGTTTTGAATAAGACGCCCAAGCGCCGCCAATGGCCTATAGCCGCCGCAGCGTGCCTATGCGTAGGGCTGGCGGCTACTATGGCTGTGCCTTCCGCCCGCGCTGCCGTGAGCGCATGGTTCAATACGCTGTTTGTGCCAAAGGCGTATGTAGAAACGCCCAAGGAGGAACGCGCACAAATACCCGCGCTGGAAGAAGCGATTACAACCGTTGCGCCTAAAGAGCAGCCTGTGATAAAGATCGTTAAAGTAAAAGAGGGTTGGGAAAATTTCGCGCAAAATCTAAGCTTCGATTTTGACGAGATATTCTACGATGGCCAAGAAATCATCGTAACAGGCGAGGTTCAAGGTGAAAGTAAATATTTTATGGCTCAATTCATGCCGACCGGAATACCGCCGTCGGATTTCCATGCGGACGTTTGGTTTACGCTGGAATCCGGGCTTGAAGGAGGCCGGGGTATGATCGAGCCCGTGCCCCCCCAAGAGATAAAGGATATCTTATACAATTTAAAAGAGGCTACGGTGGGCCCTGTAAAGGAGCTTGAACCGTATATCTCGCAAAACCGATTCCGTTTTTCCGCAGCGGGCTATCGGGAAGGCTTAGAGGGCAGTCAATCGCTGAATTTGAGGATTGACATGGGGCCGATGGTTGTGGAAGAAAAGACGGAAGATTATGCGAGCTTCACGATGGATACCGCCGTAACCGTAGAGGTGACGGGGCTGCAATTCGACGCGACGGCGGCCCAAAAGGGTAATATTTTACTCGATACGCCCAGCGAAGCTCAAATCGGCGACGCCGAGGTTTCCCTGCTGATTATCGACCCTCAGCCAGAAGGAGCGAAAACAGCCACGATGAGGAACGTCGTAAAGAACCTCCAAGGCGGCAGACTGGCCGTAGAGAGCATCGAGCGGCGCATCACAGGGCTGGACATCACATTCGGCGTATATCTGCCCGACGGCTGGACGGAGGATGAAGCGGATATTTTTATGAGATTACTGGAGCCTAAGCTTATCGTAAACGGTATGGACATGGGAGGGTTTGCCGATGCGTACAGCGGTATTAGCATTGTAGAATCAGACTCAAAGCTGCACCGGCGGCTGAAGATTACCGACGTGCGCATCCTGCCTGCGGATTGGGAAAACATCGAATCCCTGGAATTGCAGCTCGTCTACAGCCGCACGGACGCATACAACGGCGTGGTGCTGCCCGACGGCGTGGACGTAACGGTTCCATACGATGGCCACGGCTGGACGGAAGACAATACCGATATAGATTTGCCTGTTAAGATCAGTATCCCTTTACGGTAGGCTGTCGATAAAGCACTGTTTCCCGCGGTTCGTCATTAGCCTAACGCAAGCAGCCGGAATCGAGCTCCGGCTGCTTGCTTGTATATGGTTTATCTACGCGACCTGGACAAGTGAAAGTCCGACCGTCGAGGTGGACGTCGGCGTACCGGCCGGGTTTTGCTTAAGTGTGACGGGGCCTGGGCTAATAAGCGATACCGATACCCGATCGCCCACGTTGAGCGGCATTACTGTCGTTATAAAGCCTCGCTTGTCTCCGCCGCCATCGGTGCTGAAGGAGTTATACATGCCCGGATTCGCGCCGCCGTTATTCACCTGCACCGCAAATGCGTTTGAATCGCCTGCGTTTTGCTCGACTTGGGCGCTGACGCGATAGGTGCCCTTTCTGTTAATCGTAACGGTACCGTCGCCGTTAAGCGTGAACCCGTCGGGATTGGTCGTAGAAGTCTGCTGTTGCAGAGGCAAAATGACCCCGTTGTATCTGCTGCCTCCCGAATACGTCTTAGTATCAGTCGATCTGAAAGTGGCGGCGTTCCCGAAGATGCCGTTCGGGCCTGGCGGGCCTTGGGGGCCGGGATTTCCGGGAGGGCCTGCCGGCCCCGTGGGCCC
>DBDD01000126.1:0-10771 GCA_002293365.1 Christensenella sp. UBA941
CAAAGTAGGATCGGGTTTTGGCTTATTTGAGCCAAATAAGGCGCTCATTTTCCCCTTAAAGCCTTTAGCTTCGCCCCATTGCTTAGAGAAATCAGCGAACGTCCGATTAAACAATCCCAAGCTATGCTTCGCGCCCTCAATATCGGTTTGAATGATGGAAAATGGGTTAATTGCGCCGCCGCGAATCTTGAAGCCGTTAAGAATGGTTGCGAAAACCGCTATCAGCGCCGGGAAGCCCAAAGCGGTTTGAGAGAGCTTATCAATACCCTCAACGATGCCCGTAACGAAATCGAGGAAGCCTTTAACGCCTTTTGAATCAACAGAGTGCATCGCCAAGCTTTCCATCGTGGCAGAAAACTTCCTTGCTTTGCCTTCGATTGAATCTAAAACGGCCTCGTTTTCCTTCATGGCGCTGCCGCTGGAATTAAGCGACGTGACAAGCACTTTTTCAGCCGTTCCCATGTCTTTAAGCATCGACGCCAGAACATTCGCGTTGTGTTTACCGCCCATAAGCTCCAGCGCACCCGCTTGTTGGATGTCGGTCATGCTATCCCATACCTTCGACATTTCGAGCATGATCCGATACGGTTCTTTATAGGTGTTCTCGTCTATCTGAATATCGACCTTTTGACCAGTAAGCGCGAGAAGCTTTTGCCGTAATATAGAAGTAGTTTCGGCCATTCCCTCGGTGGATTCGCCCATCGCTTCTACGTCCACTTTTGTACCGCGCAATCTCATTGAAAGGGTTTTCAATGCCGTACCAACACGTTCCGGGTCTTGAACGACGGAGTTAGCCGCGACCGCCATCGCGATACTTTGGTCAAGGGTATTACCAGCCGCGGCTAACGCAGACGCGGAGCGGCGCATTGCCTCGCCAATACCCGCGGAGCTGATAGCATAGTTATTACCGACCTCGTTGAATTTATCAACAATGGTCATGCTTTTGCTGGCTTCGATGTTAAAAGCCTTCATCGTGGAAATGATCGATTCTGAGGCGACGCCAATATCATTTATCCCGTCGCCAACATTTTTGTAGACGTTAGCCGTCTTGGCAAGCTCCGCAGACTGATCCATTGTATAACCAAGTCGCGCGAAGTCGGCGCTGGAATTTAACATGTCAGCTACGGTAGAGCCGTATTTCTTTGCACTCGCCGCGCCCTTTTCCATAAAGGCAGCGTAAGAGGCGTCGGAAGCGCTCGTAACCTTGCGCAGCTCGGTCATCGCCTTGTCGATGTTCAATACGTCTTGAACGACCTCACGCAGCGCTTGTTGAAGAAGCTGTACTCCCGCTACAACGACCGCGAGGCCAAGATGACTTCCAAAGAGACGTTTGAACTGTGCTCCGAGAGTTTCCGATTCTAAACCGGCATCGCGAATAGCCTGAGTTAGATTGTTAAATTCATACTCGAAGTCTTTAACTTCGTTCGGACGAGCTTGACGCAGCCTTGCCGTGAAGTCATCTACCTGCGCGGATAGCCCGGAATTGTACTTTACTTTTGTGTTAGTGGCAAAATACCTGTCAGCCTGAGCCGTCAGATGCTGTAAATTAATCGCCTGTTGCTTGCTCCAATTGGCCGCGGCGTCGATTTTATTAAGCGCCGTCATTTTTGTGCCAATTTCGCCAACAATGCGGTTGTACTGTTGCGCATCTTTTATATTCCACTTCACGGGATCAATACCGGCGTACTTGGCCTGTAATGCGTTAGCTTGCTGGAATAAGCGCGTCAGCTCCTCCGTCGTAGAGCCTTTGCCGCTTCCGTAAGACGCTTGAAGTCCCGAAAGCTTGTCCATGTTGGGCGATACTTTCGAGATAATGCGCTGACTATATAAGGCTTTGTCTGCCTTTTCCTTGAGGCTGTTAAACCGATTCTTCCAATGATCTACACCGGCGCTGTCAAGAGTTTTTAACTCAGCGCGAAGGTTTGAAATCTTTCTTTTCAGCGAATCACTGGCAGCGCCGGCGGCTTCGAGGCTTTTCTTAATATTGTAGAGCCTCTTATCGTTTGTTTCTCTGAAAGAAACCAGATTAACGGGCTTTGTGGAGCTGGTTTTCGTGGAGCCGGATTTCGTAGAGTTTGAGCTTGTTGAGCCTGAGCTTGCGGCGGCAGAACCAGTCTGTGCAAGACCTTTGCCTATTGCGTTGGCATGTTTTACAGCCAGACCGCTTGCGATTGTTTCTAATTGGCTCTTGAACCTAGCAAGCGCTCTGGTCGCGTCGATTTTATCAACTGTAACGACAACCTTTGCCGCACCGCTGTTGATGGCATTTTGTACAAGTTTTCTAAGCCCCGCGGCAAACTCCCCGGAAGAAGTATCTACGCCAACATCAACCAATACGGTTGTGCCTTTTAATTTAATTGAGTCGCCCATGCGAAATACCTCCGTATTTTTAAGAAAAATAAAAGAGGCGTGATACCTCTCGATAGCAAAAGAAAAGGCCAGTCGAAATGACCGACCCTTAATAGTGCGACATTTAAGTATTGAAATTGTTTCAGCTATGGTGTATCATCGGGAAAATTAGGACAACCTACTGCGAGGGGAACAACAATGAGCAAGCACGCTAAACGATGGAATGAACCAATTCAAGATATTGTTACCCCGGAGGAAAAAGCAGCCGTCGCAATCAGAACCGCGATTATGGAGGAAATAAAAAAAGCCCGAACTGAGCGAGGCTTATCACAAAGGAAAATGGAGGAATTATGCGGCGTAAAGCAAAACGTAATCTCGCGGATGGAAAAAGGGGAAACTAGCCCGCAGATAGATACTGTCTTGAAATTATTAGCTTCTTTGGGTAAGACATTGTACATCGGCGATTTAATGAGTACCGACAACGAGCAAGAAGAAAACCCCACGGCTTAATCTGGCCCCGAAACCTGAATATCGTAGGTGTTTTTCTTGTTAAAATCCGCTATGCCCTTCTTGATAAAGCCGAAGCCCTCCTGATGCCCGAAATGTTCTATGTCGCGAAACCAAACGTCTTTTTTAACCGCCCAACCCTTATCAATTACCTTTACCCTATCAACAGACATTCCACCCTCAAATCTTGACGAGCTGGGAATTTCTTTGATGTCTACGTATGCTGTAAGTGTTTGGCCGTCCGGCGAGATATCAACCCGCGCAGATGCTACAGCGACATTTCCTTCGCCTTGAAGTTGTTCAGATCGTTTGTACATTTTGGGACTGTAAGAAGCATAATATGTCCGTATTTGCTTTTCAATACAGCGCGCAAGGCGCTTCGCCTCTTTTTTCATGATAGCGGGCGTAATAAGGCCGGGGATGTCTTTGGCTGCTTTCTTAATGAGCCTATCTCTTTGATTCTGAATCGCAGCATCAAGAGAGCCTTTTCGAGCGGCCAGATTAGTTTTAACGATCCTCATACTCGGTTTCAGGCGCGGCAGCATCGTCATTGGCGGCAGCAGCCGCCGAAAATACTTGCCGATAGAAATCAGGATCGCCGGCCTTTTCCGCGACGTTCTTAGTCAGCGCCGAGAACATTTCAAGAATAGGCGATTTCGGCGCTGTATAAACGAGCTGATTCTTCTTAAACTCAATGAGCTTGTCGATCTCGCTCAGGAGCGCGTCGAACTGAATAGCGTTCACCAGCTCTAAAACCTGATTGACAATCCCTGTGTTGACGCAAAAAGCGTAGAGAGCTTCCGGGTCGGCGTCGTTTATGTCCATGTCGGTGTAATACACGAGTACGGCGCGTTGCAGCGCGATATTCATATACTGCGGAACATAGCGGACTTCCGCGCCCTCTGCTTCGTCCTCCGGCTCATAAAACACGCTGTCCGCTACGTCCGATGCGAACTGAAGATATTCGAGAAGCGAAAGCTTGGGTTTTACGCGAACCTGAAACTCCTCGGTTTCATCGAAGGTGATAGTAAGCGTGGCGCTTTCGTCAGTTGCTTCGTAGTTTTTATTTATGCGCTCCAAATCGGCGACGGTGAAATTCTTATTATTCATTAAGGCAATGCTCCTGTTATTTTGTTTTACTTTTGGCCCTTTTCCTCGCGGATCGGCCAGCCTTGATAACGTCATAGTCAACCCATCCACCGTCGATCTTGCTGTAGCCGATCCAGCGGTAGTCGATATCGGGATACCGATACCAAAACAGCTTGCGTTTAATTATCGCCGTACTATCCGGCGCGCCTTTGGTATCAATCACTATGACATGGTTGTTTTTATCTGTGATTACAAAGTCCGCGACGTAATGGATCGCCCGGACATGGCGTTTATCGTGCTGGAATCCCTTTTGCAGTTGAAATTCAACCTGTAGTTGGCAGTTGAGTATATCACCGCTTGCCAGTCGCGGCAGTATCCAGTCACGGTAGTATCGCATTTCGAGCCTAGAGGCGAAAACGATACCATCATAAGTCCTCTTGGACGTGTCTTTAGCGACATTGAATTTATTTTTTTGATTGCTGCTGATTGGGAACGCGCCCCTTTCTCGCCTGTTTGCTCGGCTTGGCGGCGGCGACGGGAGCTGCTTCAATCTCGACGGGAGCGGTTTCCGTCTCACTAGGCGCTTCGGCGCTTTCAATGGCGATTTCCTCTTGCGGAGCGGATTCAGGTTCTTCGGCGCGCGCCGCGATAATGGCGTCTTGGTATTCCATATAGCACTCCGGGGAACAAGCCATTTCGCGGTAATCGTGCAATTTGCCGCAATTGTCACAGTGGTAATAAGGCTTTCCGCAGTTTTTACAGATATGATTAGGTTCTTTCAAAGATGATTTCCTTTCATGAAATTATTGCGTTACCTGATTAAGCTTTTAATGCCAAAATAATCAATGCCTAAAATGAAAAATCCTCGTAATAATGCTTGACATTAAAGGGACTAAAAAGCTTATCCTGTAAATGCATCATTAAGAGTACGGGTGATGTGTCGGAAAACGAGCCTATGCGACCGGGAAGCGACATTATAGACTCCGCTTCGCCGAAAGCTCTCGGCCATAGGCGGCGACATCAGTGTCGCGTGGGTTCGTTTTCAAGCTCATGAGCGATTTGTTCATGAGCCTTTTGCTTTTTTGCGGGAGCACGTCGCTATGACATGCCCCCGCAGCCGTCAGAGGTTATTTTACAGCATCAGCCTCGTCGAAGATGTAAAGCTCCCACAGGGTATGTGAGCCGCCGCCAGTGCCGCAGCCGCCGGCCAGCGCCTCAAATTCCATCGCTTGGACGCTCGGATCGTTACCAAAGGCCAGCTCGAAGTTACCCGACGCCTTCGCCTTCGGGTAGATGATCTTGCCGCAGTAGCTCTGCTCCGTACAGATGTCCTTCGCGTAGATATCCGCGACCAACATACCAGTCGTACTGAACTTGTTGTCAGCGTTGAGGATTTTCTTCGCGTTGTTGACTTCGATATCGTAGATAGCGACGATATGGTCGCCCTCGCTGATATTGCCGTCAGTCGGGACATTGACGGTTTTCTTGGCCGAGCTGTACGAGAAGGTATCCGAACCGGCAGTAGCGCCAATCGGATACGGCTTACCGAGAGTGCCGTCCAAGTTCTTCTTGTAGATGAATTTGATTTCCGCGCCGGCACGGCCAGCGGGTTTATGCGTAAGCGTCGCCTGTAGGCCGCTGCCGCCGTTGAATACCTTTACGTCGTCCAAGAAACCGCGCACGACATGCGTACCCGTCTCGACGCCGCTGCCCGTCTGTGCGGCCATAATGCCGTCGATGATCGCGCCGTTCGTGGCGGTAATCTTCGACGCCTTGTTCCTGTCGCCGGAGCCGATCTTAACGCCGTTCTTACCCAGCGCGTAAACCGTTTCCTGCTCATTCGACATGTTCGCTTCCTGAAGGTCGTCGGCGATAAAATAACACGCGCCGTTCGCCAAATTCAAGAACGTCAGCCGCTCAATATTTTGGACGATATACTTTTGCGAATTAACTCCCATTAAGTGTTCCTCCCGAAAATTAAAAATCCGGGGCAGATAGCCCCGGTCGTGGGTACATGATGGATTACATAGTGCGTTCCAATTGCAGTTTGCTCTTGTCTATATCTCTTTGGCTAATCACAAGATTACCAGCCCAAGACAAATGGCTCTTATCAAGCTTTTCAAAGCTGATTGTCCCGGCATATACGCCGCTCATCGTCTGCCTGTAGTTCTCGATTTTATTTAGTCGATAGTAAGCGTCGTAGAATTGGCTTATACGCAAGTCGAGCACAGTATCGTAATTATATTTAAACCCCTCGTGGTTTACGGCTAAGGATATAAGGTTAGAAAGCTGAGATTCAAAAGTCTTGCCAGCCTCTTTCTTCTGCTTCCTGCGGTTTCTATCAATCAACGATTTCCGCATACGCTCGTTTCCGGCCTTAAACTCTATCTCGTCGGAAATGACATTCATCTCGCGTACAAATTTTGTGATTTGCGCGAAAACCAGCCGATCTATGATGATTTTATTATTGGGATGACAAAAAATCAGCTCGCCGTTTTCGACGTTCTCACCAAACTCAAAGCCGGTAAAGTCTATATCGCCGAACAAAATCCGAGTAATCTCCTGCGGCAAATTGTTAAGATTAACGGAGAAGAATTCAAAATCATCCACGTCCAAATAATTAATCCCGGCATCATCAAGCTGAACCATAAAATCATACGGACGGGCAACGGTCAATGTAACCAGATTAAGGTATTTTTCTTCTCCGAAATCCGTTATATCGCGTATGGATGGATTTTGAACCGTCAGGGATTTTGATATTACGAGCGGCTGACCTCCAATTGTATGTTTTAGCTTGTCAAACTGGATCGAAGTATTTACGCTCATCTCCCGCAGCTCCGCTCCTTCACATGCTGGGTTTGGAACGTAAGCACCCGGCAGGGATGCTTGTAATCAACGGCGGTTTCAAAGCTGGACAGCAGCTCCAACCTAGATACTCCGAAAGTCTTGCGCGCAAAGAGCTTTACTATTTCTTCGCCGATCAGGTCTATCCTCGTCGCACCCCGGCCATCACCGACGCGCATATTATCTTGATGCGTTATGGCGCGAACCACAATGTTGCAATCCTTAAAAAGTTGATTGGTCATGTAGTTGGATAACACGTCGGCCTTGATCGTAATGTACGTTTTCGCTTCTTCCTCGATTGGTGGAACGCGATTGAACGGATAGATATGCTCGTAGATCAATTCCTCTCCGGCCTCGATCTTTGACGGGTCGATCAGCTCGATTATACCGGGAGTATTGATTATGTCCGAGATTACGAGCTGCTTCAGCTCGATAACAGGATCATTCGTCACATTACCACCCCGCTTTCACGGTCAAATCGACATAGGCGCCGTATTCAGTCTTATCGACGGCCATACTCAGGCGCAGCCTAACGTCAGCCAAACCGTAGTCGTTCGCCGCTTTGATTTTGACAGAGCAAGCTTCCGGCAGCTCTTGGATAGTAAACTTGTCGCGAAGGCTCTCGTCTGCCAAGAATATCTCCCAGCGAGGCGCTGCTCCGTCTGGCAATGAAATACTGTCGCCAGCCTCATTGTAGAATCGGGCAGTAAAGGTCTTTGCGGAACCGCCAACAGAGAGTGTCGGTTTGCCGGAATAAGTGATTTCGCAACGGCCAGCGGCGGCAGGTTCGTCTTTTGGCTTGTAGTTGGCGATCATGAGATCGGCATTGTCCGTCTCAGCGTTAAAAACGTCTTGCTCAAAATCGAAAATCATATAACCCTCGGAATCGTCGCCTCCGCTGCGCCCGGTCAACGTGTTAATGCTGGTCAGCTTGTAGGCTTTGGCCTTACCATTGATTTTCTCTAAAAGAAAACGATGATTCAGCTCCAGCATTGCGGTTTCCGCATCATAAGGGATTTGCATAACATAATCGCGGCTCGATGCGGTGATGACCTTACCAGAATCCAAGTTCGAGGCATAGGGCTTTTGGGCTTTTGCCCAGCGCGAGACGATATCCCCTGTCGCCGGGGATTGCCAGACGAGTTTAAAGTTGCAGCGCTCTATACGTCCTTTACAGGTAACGGCGTCGATGAAATCAACCTCCGTAACCAGCCAGTGCGAAATATAACCCCGCGAGTCTTTCATTTGAACGGTTTGCCCCAGTCTCACATAATGACCGGGGAGGGTATTGAAAGTCTTTTGGTCGATGATCTGCGTAGCGTGGATGATAAGCCGCGCCTCTGCGCCGTCTATGAGCACATCACAGCCGGCAACAAGGCCAGATTCCTTGCGGTCGATTCTCTCGCGGAGCCGGTTGATCGAACGGTCACGCTCGTTTTCGCCGTCCATATTGATGATCGCTTTATATAAATCCCAATTAGCCAGACTACACCATCTCCCTTCTGCGCTTTACACGCCAATTTCTCCGTTCTGATATGAGTAGTCGATAAGCTGCTGCTTAAAATCCGCTGCGGCCATCTTATACACCCCCGCGATCTCGCGCAGCAGATTAGCGGGAGAGTAGAGGGCAATTTCCTTCGTGCTGAGGACGTTTTCAAGATTGTCCGACGAAAAAGCGTAGGGCTTGAGCCAGCGCACGATCATCCCCTCGGAGATAATATCAATCAGCTCGTCAGAGAGATCGTTTGAAAATATAGAATCTTCATCGTCGCGCTGCGTCAAATCCACGCCGCTTAACTTCTTGACCATCGGCGCGATCTTCGAGCAAACGGACTTCATGTGAATTGAAATAACCGCGTCCCGGTCGGCCTCGTTCAATTTGAGAAACTTATGCTCCGTAATCTTGAACAAAAAAGCGTCCAGAACGTCGGCGTATGGCGTTCCCATCTGCCTCGCCCCTTTACTCAAAAGTTACGTCCAGCGCCTTTTGCAGCGCCATAATTGTCTTCCGCGAGTCGATATCGCCCGAACGAATCAGTTCCTGCGCGCGGGTCATAACCGAGAATTTCAACGATTCCGAGAGCGCCGCGCATTTTTCCGTTAATTCCTCCGGCGACAGCAAAAAGAGCTGGTCGAAATTATCAGAGGTAATAGCATGTGCGTAGAGCTGATCGACGCCGATAAATTCCAGAACGCCCCTGTCCTCGATAAGCACCCAATTTTCCTTGAAAAAGCGGCGCTGCGTTCGCTTCATGATAAGCAATTCGCCTATGGTCATGTGGCATACATCGCCAAATTCGTGCCACTCGTAGACCTCTTTTGTCTGAGAGCTGACGTAGACCATATAGCCCGGATAACCGTTGATTACAGGTATCGACTCGTGAAGCTCATACTGCGGCTGGGGCTTCTGCTTTTTCGGGGCTGGTGCTGCGGAAGCGGATGGCGTAGCGGCGACAGGCGCGTTTTGCGCGTCCTGCTGACGCTGTTGCGCTTTTGCTGCGCGTTGTTCTTTCGTATAAGCCATTTGCTTTCCTTTCAAATATTAAGCTGAGGCGCTGGATTTCAGCGCCTCAGCTTGGGATTCTTACAGGGTGTCCGTGGTTTCGTAGACGCCCAGCTTCTCGTTGACCATTGCGGCCACGCCGGTCTTCATGAGGCAGAAATATTCCTGCGTCAGATCGGCGTTGTCGGTCGGATTGCCGAGCACTATGGTCGCTTCGCCCTCCGTGACGTACTTGACCGGCTTATTCTCGGCGGCGATTATGATGAGCTTGTTGTCGTTGAGTACGAACTGATCGGTATCGCGGCGGTGTATCTGGCGCAGCGATACAACCGGCGTACCGTAGAAGCGCCCGGCAAAGCCTATATTGTATAGGTCTTCCTTCTGCTTCTCGGAAATCAGCTCGTCGCCCAAAAGGGACAGGCCAAGCTTCGTGCCGACAAGCGTTACCGTTTTGCCAGTCGCGGCTTCGACGTGCTGAATCAGCCGCATAAGCGCCCTCGTGGAGAAACTGCCCGCCGTGGGATAATAAGTCGCGCCCAGCGAAGCCGCCGTAAGCCCGTTCCAGCAATCGAAGATGTCCTCGTATTGCTTCTGCTTGAAGGATGCGCTCACCCGGTCGATGAACACGTCCATGTCACAGCGGCCAGACAGCAGACGGGTCATTTCCTCGAAGACGCGAATCGACTTGATCGTGGTCGTGATGGACTTCTTTTCGCCGCCGTTCAGCCTCTGCCTGCGCGAGCCGCGGACACCATCGGCAATTTCAGATACCACGAAAAGAGAATTGTCCGGCGCGATGAATTCATTCTGATCGCCGAGCGCGAGATTACGCTCGTCCACCAGCGCGGCGAAGAAAGGCTCGTCGGCCAAACCGCGAATTACGGTCTGAGCGATGATCTCCTCCATTATCGCGAAAAGGCCGTTGCACTTGCCGTCGCGCACGGCCTTGTAAGAGAGCGTGGTCGAGCCGTTGTTAGCGTCAACCAACGCTTGCCGCAGAGTATCCATAGTTTCCTGTTTGGAAAAGTTACCCGATACGCGGCCCTTGTAGGCGTCTACCGCCAATTTAACTATATCGTTCATTGTGCTGTCCTCCCATTAAGATTAGGCTACTTCGATGACAAAGTAGGTGGTGTTGCCCGATTCCTTGCCGACGATAGAGCCGATGGTCGTTGCCTTTGCGGTGGGCGTCGCGGCGACGTTCAGCTTCGTGCTGCCAGCGGCCAGCTCCACGATATTTCCTTCCGCGGGAGCAGCGCCGGACAGAGCTTCAGCGGTAACGGAAAAGACCTCGCCGCTGTGCAAGCGATAACCGCGGCAGATCGTACCGGCCTCGTTCACAAACTCCGAAAGGTTGTAATTCTTCGTGTCGTATTTCAGCTCCGGCGTGGCGATCAAGACCAGATCGCGCATCTTCGTATCAATGGCCGGCGCGACGCCCTTATAGCAATCCCTCATACCGGGCATGAGGCCGGCGAG
>DBDD01000126.1:10787-11481 GCA_002293365.1 Christensenella sp. UBA941
GACGCCAGCGCCGTCAGGTCGTGAGTGCCTTTCATGAGGTCGGTGCGTACAATAGCATGTTTCATATTGTTAATTCCTCCTAGTTAGCCTTTCTGTACTTGGAATGGAGGCCGCCATACGGCTCGTCGCTCGGAGCGGCAGGCGGCGTCATCGGCAGCTTGATAGCCGCCTGCTTAGGTTCTTTAGCCGTGAAGATCGCCTTCGTTTTGCCGAGGATGGAGTAGCACTTTTCGGTCAGCGCCTCGATGCTGTGCGCCGGGGCGTCTTGCTTTAGTGCCTCATAGTCGGCATTGCCGTCCAGCTCCTTAGCGAATTGCGCGAATAGCTGCTTTTCCTCGTTTTCACGCTGCGCGGCGAATACGCCGGTCTGGAACGTCTCAAGCTCCTTGACGCGCTCCTGCGAGGTCTGGAATTGCGCGGAGACATCGGCCAGATCAGCGCCGAGCTTTTCGATCTGCGCGGTGAAATCCGTACTGGCTTTTGCGATGGCGGCGTCCATTTGATCCTGCGCGTAGAAAACGAGCTGGTTATCGGCGTCCACGCCCTCCACAAAATCAACGATTGTGAACTTCATGCGCTTTTTAGAGCTGAAATCGACGGAAACGTTGTCGGCGGCAATTGTGAACGCGAAGCCGTAGATTTTCCAATCGGTACGGTCGTAGCAATAGACAATAGACTGGCTCATATCATAGTC
>DBDD01000126.1:11563-12108 GCA_002293365.1 Christensenella sp. UBA941
GGTTCGGGTTCAGCCGCGCTTTGCCGTGACACGGTGAAAGCGATTAGCTTTTCTTCGATCTCCTCGTTGGATAGGCCGTCTATGCTAAAGCCAAGCTCGTCCAAAGATATGGCGTACTTGGCAAGCATTTCATTGGTTTTTTCCAAGTGATTTAGTCCTCCTTCTTCTGAGATATCAATATCAAGACCGCCAGCGGCGGGTTCTTGCTCTGCGTATTGGTTGAGTTTGTTCTTGATATCCTGCGCGACGGAATCAAGCGAAAAGTTCGCGGCGGCGATGCTGTCGATCATGGCCGGCTGTATGCCCGGATTGGACGTGCTCAAAATGCAGCAGCCATCGAAGCGAAACGACGTAAATAAAAAAGAGCCGTCCGGCTGCTCTTTACCTTGCATCGATTGCTCTTCCAGCTCCATGCTCTGGCCTTTAATTACGTCCCGTCTGAAAATGTCCGCTGCGTCTGAAAATTTAGTCCAAAGCAGCGCATCGACCTGTAGATACTCCCGCGTCACGCCGTCCGAGGAAGTTTTTTCGATCCAGCGTGGATT
>DBDD01000126.1:12276-12407 GCA_002293365.1 Christensenella sp. UBA941
AATTCATGCCGGTATGCAGCACGTCGATGGTAATGTTCAGGTATCGCGTGTCCTGTACGACTTTTTCGCTATTGAGGGCATATGAGATTGGCAGGGATTTGTGTTTGGTCAGATCCATTTTGTTCACCTCC
>DBDD01000126.1:12438-13032 GCA_002293365.1 Christensenella sp. UBA941
TTGGGAGGACGGAAAATGAAGCATCTGCGAATCATTGCATTTTTAGCTGCGATTATCTGCTTAATATCATGCGATATAATAGAAGAAACCGATTCAGCGAAACGTGTTTCCATACCTGAAGGCTCTCAATTATTTACAGTTGTGGGTTATGACGATGCCAATAAGACTCTCCAGCTCGAAGCAGCCGAATGGGTCAACGAGGGAGATACAAAGCGTATCGAAGAACTGAAACTTCTAGGTCAATGGCCTCTTTATTTTCCTAATGGCTACGCCATCGTTCGTTTCGCAGGAGAAGAATCCGAGTTTGCACTCAATGATTCAACAAAAGTTGCTTTACTTAATGTTGTTCAACCAGAGGTAAGCACCGTAGATGAGTTAATCAAAAAGGCTAAAGAGCCTGATGATTTTCTTTGCTATTTTGTAGTCGAAGATGGAGTTATTTTAGAGGCAGTAGAACCGTATACCGCTTGATTGTAGGTATAATACCATCACAGCAAAAGGTTTCCGTTTTGTCTCGTTGACAAATTCATAGAATGTGTTATTATTGGTATCATAAACAACACGCGGGAAAGGGGCATTTAAGCATGGCGACAA
>DBDD01000099.1 GCA_002293365.1 Christensenella sp. UBA941
ATAAAGCAGATCATCAACAACCTCTTGTCAAACTCTTTTAAATACACGGAGGAAGGGGCCGTTTCGCTCGGCCTGAGCGCCGGGCGCGAGGGCGAATACGTTTGGCTGACTATCCGCGTAAGCGATACGGGCATAGGTATACGCAAGGAACACCTTGATAAGCTCTTTGCCGACTACACGCAATTTGGGGCCACGAGCTACCACCAGGCGGACGGCACGGGCTTGGGGCTGGCCATCACGAAAAAACTGGCGGAAATGATGGACGGCGACGTCTCCATACAGAGCGTATTCGGCTCCGGCAGCGTCTTCAGCGTGCGCATCCGGCAGGGATACGTCGATAGCGCGGTAATAGGAGAATCCGTGGCAAAGAGCCTGAAGCGGTTCGACTATTCCGCGAACAAGCGCAGCGGCAGCGCGCGGGCAAGCCGCATACCGCTGCCATACGCGCGCGTGCTCCTGGTAGACGACAATATAACGAATCTGGACGTAACCAAGGGCTTGATGAAGCCGTATAAGATGACTGTGGACTGCGTTACGAGCGGCGAGGCGGCGATAGAAGCCGTCCGCGGCCAAAAGGTTTTATACAGCGCCATCTTCATGGATCACATGATGCCGGGTATGGACGGCGTGGAGGCGACGCGCTTTATTCGCGAGCTCGGCACAGAGTACGCGAAGACGGTTCCCATCATCGCGCTAACGGCAAACGCCGTCTCCGGCAGCGAGGAGATGTTTTTATCAAACGGATTCCAGGCGTTCATCTCCAAGCCCATCGATATCGCGCGCTTGGACGCGGTGCTTCGCCAGTGGGTACGGGATAAAGATCTGGAAAAAACGGCTGCCGAAGATTCCGCCGCCGAAGCAAGCTTTGCGGCTGCTTCGCCGCTAAACGGCTTATATATCGCGGGCTTGCCGGATATAAAAGGCATAGACGCGTTCGAGGGCGTCCGCAACTGCGGCTCGCAGGAGCTGTTCATAAGCCTGTTGGGCGATTTTTACCGGATGATCGATTTAAAATCGGCCCAAATAGAAAAGTATATTGCCGACGGGCGGCTTAAAGAGATGACGATTGAAGTTCACGCGCTAAAAAGCATCGCGGGTATATTGGGCGCGAAGGAGCTTGCCAAAGGATTTCGCCTATTAGAACTCTATGGCGACAAGGAAAACCGCGAAGCCCTTGAGCGCGAAGCGCCGCGCGTATTACAACTATATAGAAACTTCAAGCCGCTGCTTACGCCCTTCGGAGAGACAAACAAACGGAAGCGCCGCGTTTCAGGGGCCGTTTTGATACGGTGCCTGCGCGAAGTGAAATCGGCTGTGGACGGCTTTGATATCGACGGCGCGGACCGTGTGCTTAAGCGCTTGGCAAAATTCCGGCTCCCGGAACAGGCAAAGCCGCGAATGGAAGCGCTAAAAGCCTATATGGCGGATGTGGCGATGGAAAAAGTCATCGAAACCGCGGACGAGATGATCGCAATTATCGAGAATTTGCCGAAAAGTACGATATAAGAGGCGCGGATATGCAAAAATCACGTAATATACTGGTCGTCGCGCAAATAAGGAATTATTTGCTGCTATCCATAGAGAAGCATCTTCAGCAGGCGCGTTATCAAACGATCGCGGTTCCCGCCGATACGGACGAGATAGGCAAGGTTAAAGAGCCTCTGTGCGGCATGCTGATATACGTAGAAGAAACGCTTTTAGAACAACAGCAGGCGCTGCATTTTCTGAAGGACAGGGCTGTTATGGACGCTATTCCGGCTTTTGCCGTAGGCTCTCCGGCGGTTTTAAAAGAAATACGCGCTCTTTTTCCCGCATACCTTATGCTCGGCGCATTCGAACGCCCGATAAACGTCCATGTCAGCGAGCTTGTCGGGAAAATCGACGGGCTGCTGAAGCAATTTAACACGCAGAAAAAGATACTCGTTGTGGACGATTCCGGCGCGATGCTGCGTATCATCAAGGGCTGGCTGGAGGATAAATACAGCGTATTCCCTGTCAACTCCGCCGCGATGGCTATCAAATACCTGGCCAATAACCGGCCCGACCTCGTTCTGCTCGACTATGAGATGCCGGTAGTCGACGGCAAGCAGATTTTGGAGATGATCCGCTCTGAGACGGATTTTACGGATATCCCCGTCATCTTCCTAACGAAGAAGGACGACGAGCAGAGCATCCAAAACGTCGCGGAGCTGAGGCCGGAGGGGTATCTGCTGAAATCGATGGATCCGCAGCAGATTATAAAGGCCGTGGACGACTTCTTTGAGATGAGTAAGGGGGAGATGTAAGTCAGCGCGCTGCTGACGGACTTTTGTTTTGCTTAAAAAAAGCCAGCCTGTAAGCAAAAATTACAGGCTGACATTCAATTTTACCCGTTAGAGAGCGGGCTTTTCTGGCGTTCCCGGCGCGATTCGAACGCGCGGCCTTCCGCTTAGGAGGCGGACGCTCTATCCTGCTGAGCTACGGAAACACGGCATTTCGTACTTAATGATTTTAAGGCATCCTTTGCCGCCTGTCAACCGTTGACGGGTCGTCATACGCGTTTTATAATGAATTGCGCGTATAATATTCGAATAAGAGTTGGGAACGCTAAAGACGGGAGTTGATTGCCATGAAAAGCAACGTAGAAGTGATTGGGCTGCCGTTGATGGGCATCCAAGACGGTATCGAGTGCGGAGTAGTATCAGATTTGATCTTCAGCATTGAACAAAAAAACGTTCAATATCTTGTGCTCGATAGCGGTAGGGGCTTGTTTGGCCTGAAAATCTTGGCTTTTTCTAAAGTCGCCGGTATAGGGAAGGATATTCTCACCACGCAATCCGGCTTGGAGATCAAGCCGCTTTGGGAAGACAAAGAGGCTATTGCGCTTGGGTTTACGACAAAGAACCTTATGAACGCGCGCGTAATCAGCAATGACGGCAATATCGCCGGACGCGTAACCGAATTCTTTATAGACGAAAAATCAGGCGCTATTGAACAGCTTATACTCGACGGCGGCGCGATCGTAGCAGGCGAAGATATTTTAACGCTGGCGATTGGCTCTGTGTTCACCTCCGGAATCGCGCGCCAAGCCGCCCCGATACGCAGCCTGCCCGCCAGAAAAGCACAGCAAGCGGAGCCTGCCGCCGAAAAAAGCCCGAAACAGAACGGGAAACCAGCGCCCGGCGATCCGTCGCTCTCAGGCATGTTCCAAAAGCGTCAGCTCGAATATCTGATCGGCCGCGAAGTAACGAAGGACATAAAGGCCAAGGGCGGCAAAACGCTTGCCAAAGCGGGAGATTTTGTAACCGAAGAGATGGTATTGAAAATAAAAGAAGAGGGCCGCATGCCGGAGCTTACGCTCAACGTTAAATAAATAATGATCGATGCAATGTAGGGGACGATGGTAATCGTCCCGTGCATTATGCGCGGGCGGATTACCATCCGCCCCTACAATTTTCGAGATAAATATCTATCCAAACATCAAACGGCCGATATGGAATATCACGAACGATACAACCCAAGCCGTCAAGAGCCAAAAAGCGATTGTTCCCCAGAACCATCGCTTTTCGCGCAT
>DBDD01000036.1 GCA_002293365.1 Christensenella sp. UBA941
ACGCCGCGCATCGAAACGATCAATTCATTAACCGGCTTCGTTATCAAATTGCTCGTAAAGAGCATGCCCAGCAAATACATGACGACTGCCGAAAGCGTCGGCAAAATGACCATCTGAGGGAAAAACGGTACGCCGCTAAGCCTGTCGTACGGCGTTGTGCTCACTACCGTCCAGCCGAGCTCCGGAATAACAGCTTTATACAGATAAAACGTCTCTCCGCCGATATTGCGCACCTCGCCCTTTTCCGGGATATCGGCATATTCGATTTCGCCCTGCGCTCTTATAACGTTATTGCCGTTTTCGTCGAAAATATCGAATTCCGTGTTGTATTTTCTGTAGATTTCGTCCGTCGTCTGCGAAATGAAGTTTTCGTTTAAGTTGACGATTAGAAACCCTACGGGCAGCATATTGTCGATATTCAGCACCTGCCGGATAAGCGAGATGTTGTTTTGCCCCGTTATGGAAAAAAGCGTCCCCTCCGCGTTCAAAGATACGAAAAAGCCGCCGTGAAGCGAAACGGCTTTTTCATACCATGAAGTCTCGTGGATATCGACGAAATTCATATCGACAAAATGCTGCGCGGCGCGGACGCCTTCGCCTTCGTTATTAAAAAGGAAGATGGATTCCCAGCCCGGAAAGAAGGAATACGTCTTTTGCAGCACTTGGTTCGCGTCGCGGTTTACGCGAAAATCGCGTCCGGCCTCGTCCGCGCCCAGCCAGCGCAGTATATCGGCGTCCTGCATGAGGTTGTACGAGATATTGCGGGCGCTTTCGAGCTGAGAGCGTATGCCTGAAATGAGCAAGTCCGCCGACTGCCGCGCGCCTTGATTGACCTGGTATTCCGTGGATTGTTCGAGCGCGCGCGAAAACAGCAGCGTAGCTAATAAGACATAGCCCGCCAAGGATATTATAAACGCCATTATGATTTTAGCTCTTATCGAAGTACGCACGGTTATTCTTTTCATAAAAGGTCACCTGTTTGGCAAATGACAATTGTAATATAGTAATTACTAAATAAATGATACCATATGATAGAGATAGGCTGCAACAGTCGTGTGATTTCAAATAATCCGCATGGGGCTACGCCCCATGCGGATTATTGTTTTTAATTGTTGCGCGGCGAAGCCGCGCAACAATTAATTTAGCCGATTTACGACGCCCGTAAACAACACCTGATCGCCCGCTCCGTAGAGTATGAATACAAACGGCCTGTCGCATTTCATCTCGAAGGGCTCCGTTGGCATGAGCGGCAACGCTCCCGGCGCCGGGATTATGGTAACGGCAGCGGCTGTCGTGCCCTTTTCGTCCACTTCGATGCGCGCCTTTTGCACCGCGCCGGACAGCCAAACCGGCATGTCCTCTTCGATTAGGCCGGAAAGCGGCGACGTTCCCGCTTCGAACAGGCTTGCAAACCCCATCGCTTCGAGCGCGGGGCGCAAATTCATCACGCCATCGTCTATTTTAAAGCGCGGTAAGAGCAGTTTGCCCGAGGCTCGGATCGAATCATTGCGAATCTCTTGAAAATAATCATTTGTCATAGAGGCCAGCAAGCCGTTCGCGTTGCCGTCCTTTGGCAGAAGAATAAGCATGCCGCCGCCAAGCTTTAATTTGAGCGGCATGGCTTGGACTCTGTCGTCATAATAATATGGAAGCATGTCCCCTTCGCGCAGCATAAAATTTGCCTTCGTATCGCCGCCGGGAGCTCGAAAAACGTCCTCAACCGTCTCGGCGGGGTCGAACTCCCAATCCCAGCGGTCGGAATAATAGACAGCGTTCGCGATAGCTGCGGCCGTCTCAGGCTCAAAGCCCTGAACGATCTCGGGGATCAAGCCGTTTGTCTGATCGCTTGCCCACTTGTTGACGGCGTTTGCCGCATCCGGCGACGCGAAGTCCGCGTTTATTGCCGTACCGCGATAAAAGTCCGCAAAGCTTTGGACAAAGCCTTGCTGAAGCGTTAGATTTCGATTTACAAAAACCGCGTTTGCTATGGCGAGAGGATTATGGTATTCAAAGCCGTATTCCTTCGCGTATTGCTTCGCCTCTTCCGATGAGTATTCGTTGCGTTTCTGCATCAGGTCATAGAGCATGCGCGACGCGGCCTTGTTCAGCTCGTCCGCGCTCGTACCAGCCAGCCCCAGCCCGGAAAGAACGGTACTGGCGGCCTGCTCGCTCATGGCGTTTGTAAGCGCCGCCAGCGGCAGCCAGACGGATATGGGCGAACATACGAGGCTTTCGTCGCCAACATTCTTAGCCAGCTCCGCGCTTAGCTTAAACGCGAAGTCGCTTGCGGAGGCGGCGATGCCGATCGTTTTTTGGTCGCGAGTGGGCGAAAGGAGCTCCTTGGCCTCCACTTCGGCGATTTGAATTGCGGCGTCAGTGCTGTTTGCAAGATTGCCAGCCGCGCAGGCGGTGCAAACGATCATAACCAGAGTCATAACGAATGCGGCGATTTTTCTCATGCGGTTTTCCTCTCATTTGTTATTGCGGTTAAGCTGTAGGGACGCGATAAATCGCGTCCGTGATATAAAGAATACGTCCGTTTCGGGTCACGGACGCCATATATGGCGTCCCTACAGCGAATCTGATAATTATAACCTGCCCACAGTGAAAAACCTTACGCACATTATTATTTTTACAAAAAAGAAACGCACCGCTCCAAGATACCCCGCATATGGCTTATCGCCACGCCGTAATTCGTCATAGGCACATCCCTTGCGGCGCGGCGTCGATACTGCATCTCCCGCGCGTTCAGCATACACCCGCCGCAATGGATTATGACTTTATATGCCGATAAGTCCTTCGGAAACTCCCCGCCGGAGGTGAACTCATAGACCGGCTTCGCGCATGTATGCTTTTCGATCCAGCGCGGCAGCTTCACAGTACCGATATCGCCGCACTGCCGCTTATGCGTACAGCCTTCGGAAATAAGTATTCTGTCGCCGTCCTTAATCGTATCCAACGCCTTTGCGCCGCATACGGCCTGTTCCAATACGCCTTTATACCGCGCCATCAGTATCGAAAACGACGTGAGCCATACGTCCTTTGGCGTCTCTTTTGAAACCCGCTCGAACGCCTGGCTGTCCGTGACGACCAGCTTCGGCAGCGAGTTCAGCCTTTGTAAGACGCCGCTCAGGCCCTCCGGCTGCGTTACGACAGATGCTGCGCCCGCCTCCAATGCGTCGCGGATCACCTGCTGCTGCGGCAGAATTAATCTGCCCTTTGGCGCGGCTTCGTCGATTGGCGTAACGAGTACGACCATATCGCCGGGTGCAAGCAAATCGGCAATAAGACGGCGCTTTTCTGTATCCGAAACGTCAAGCCGGGCGATTTGCTCTTTTAACGCTTCAATATTTTCGCCCGTCTCCGCGCTTACGCAGAGCGCGTCCATTGGCTTGTTCTGCGATATGTCGGATTTATTATAGACGATTAGATATTTAACGCCCGTTTCCTCGAAAATCCGAATCAGCCGCTTTTCGTCCTCCGCGACAGCTTCCCGGGCGTCTATAACCAGTAACGCGATATCCGTTTTACGCAAAATCTCCCGCGTCTTCTCCATACGCAAACTACCGAGTTCGCCAAAGTCGTCAATACCGGGCGTGTCGATCAATACCACTGGGCCAAGCGGCAAAAGCTCCATCGCCTTGTAGACAGGGTCTGTGGTCGTGCCCTTAATATTTGAAACGACCGCCGAGTACTGCCCTGTGAGCGCGTTTAAAAGGCTCGACTTCCCGGCGTTGCGCTTGCCGAAAATGCCGATATGCAGCCTTTCGCCCCTTGGCGTATCGTTCAGCGAGCTCATACCCTAAAATCCCTCTCGCCCGCGATTATTTTGGCCAAATGCCCGGAAACAAGCGCGCGCGCTTTTTCGTTCGGAATATTGGGGAGCTCGGCTTTAATGAGCGTTTGCCCCGCCTCTTTGGTTTTTTCGGGCGCGTAGTCCATCAAATACTCCTGTAAAGTCATCAGCGCGTTTGGGTGGCAGCAGTTTTGAATTTGCCCGGATTTGCACAGCGCCATAAACCGGTCGCCCGTTCGCCCCTCGCGGTAACAGGCCGTGCAAAAGCTGGGAATATGCCCGGTTTCGATCAGCCACTCGACTACCTCGCCCAAGCTCCGGTTGTCGCTTATATCGAACTGCTTGGTGTTCGTTTCTTCCTCATGCTCGTAGCCGCCGACGCTCGTGCGGGAGCCGCCGCTTATTTGCGAAACGCCGACGTCCAGCGCCATTTCGCGGCACTTGGCGCTCTCCCTCGTCGAGACGATAATACCTGTATATGGCGCGCTGACGCGTATGCAAGCGACTATGCGCGCGAAGGTTTCGTCGTCTATGCCGTTTGAAAAGCTATTCGGGTCGATGCCGTCCGCGGCGCGGATGCGCGGGACGCTGACAGTATGCGGCCCTACGCCGAACACGGCCTCCAGATGCTCGGCGTGCATTAAAAGCGCGGCGAATTCGTAGCGGTATTTTTCCAGCCCGAACAAAACGCCGACGCCAACGTCGTCTATGCCGGCGCGCATGGCCCTGTCCATCGCCTCGGTATGCCAGGCGTAGTCGGATTTCGGGCCGGTTGGGTGCAGCGAAGCATAGCTCTCCTTGTGGTAGGTTTCCTGGAATAAGATATAGGTTCCTATCTTTGCGTCGCGCAGCATACCGTATTCCTGTTCGGTTGTGGCCGCGATATTTACATTCACCCGGCGGATAGCGCCGTTTTTATGCTTTACGCCATAGATCGTATCTATGGATTCCAAGATATACTCTATCGGATTATTGACGGGATCCTCCCCCGCTTCGATGGCGAGGCGCTTATGCCCCATGTTCTGTAACGCGATGACTTCTCTCTTTATCTCCTCTTGCGTGAGTTTCTTGCGCGCGATGTTTTCGTTTGACATATGATACGGGCAATAGACGCAGCCATTAACGCAGTAATTTGACAAATACAGCGGCGCGAACAACACTATGCGGCTGCCGTAAAACTCGGCCTTAATCCTTCGCGCGAGCGCGAAAAGCTCATCCTTCGGCGCGGCCATCAGCAAGAGCGATGCCTCGCGATGGTCAAGCCCTTTTTTCTGTGCGGCCTTGTGCATAATTTGCGAAATCAAGCGATAGTTATCTTTGTTCTCGTCCGCCCAGGCAAGCGTAGCTATAATCTCGTCGTGGCAGATGAATTCTTCGGCCTTCAGCGATTTAACGTTGTATTTCAATATAATCCCCCCTAGAAATAACCAGCTCGCAGCCCGCGGCTAGCATGCGTTTTTTTAAATCGGCCACGTTTTCGGCGGCCTCGCTTCCGGTTGCGATCTTGTTGTCGTATAGCATATATTTTTTACGGACGTCCATCGGCGAAAGATTCGGCATGACGACGTTCGCCCCGGCCATCACACCCATTTCGCGGCCTTTGTCGCAAAGCGTTCCCAAGGCCGTCGTGGCGGGTAAAAGCAAATTCGGCCGCATCAGGCGCAGTATAGCCAATATCCTCAACGTTAGTTGTAAATCCCCCGATTTTTCCCTTGCAAAAGGCGTGCACGAGTGCGGCAGGAACGGCCCCACTCCTACCATAGCAGGCTTCAGTTCTTTTATAAACGCCAAGTCCTCGACAATATGCTCAAGCGTTTGCCCAGGCGAGCCGATCATGAACCCGCAGCCCGTCTGATATCCGATTTCTTTTAAATCCCGTAGGCACTTCTTGCGATTCTCCGGCGATAATTCCGGCGGATGGAGCAGCCCATAATGATCGCTATTCGCCGTCTCATGCCGGAGCAAGTATCTATTCGCCCCCGCTTCATACAGCCGCAGATAGCTATCGTAGCCGCGCTCGCCCACGGAGAGCGTTATGGCGCAGTCCGGATAGCGCCGCCGTATTTCCGATACGATCTCCGCAAGCCTGTCGTCGTCAAAATAAGCATCCTCGCCGCCCTGGAGCACGAACGTACGAAATCCCAGCCCGTACCCTGATTCGCAGCAGCCAAGTATCTGTTCCTTTGTAAGCCTGTAACGTTGAGCGGCTTTGTTGGAACGCCGCAACCCGCAATAATAGCAGTCGTTTTTGCAATGGCTCGTAAATTCTATAAGCCCGCGCATGAAGATTTTGTTGCCGTAAACGCGATCGCGGGCCGCTCGCGCGCGTTCGTATAAATACGGCTCTTCCACGGACAAAAGCGCCTTGAATTCTCCCCGCGAAAGCGATTCGCCGCCTTCCAGCCTATCGATAAGCGTTTTCATCGGGAATACAGCGTCTTGGCGCTTACGCCGTCCACGCGGCCGAGCTTTCCTGAAAACGCGCTGATAACGTCGTGCGGCGCGTCCATAACGATACTGATGATGTTCATATCTTTTTGCCGGTAAGGCAGCCCCATGCGGCCTATGATATGCTCCGCGTAATCGTGCAAAATACCGTTTACAACGGCGACGCTCTCTCCGCTTTCGATAATCAGCGCTACGACCGCGACCCTAGTTTCCATAAAACAGCTAACCTCCAATAAAAAATGCGCCCCGAAAGGCGCAAGAATCTTTATCGCACGACGCTAATTACATAACGTGCCCAAGGATTTATAACGCCTTTTGCCTTGAGCGGAAAATCCGGTCTTGGCGTCAGGATAATGTAGCGTAATTATAGTTCTATACGACGGCGTTTGTCAATTATTTGCCTTAATAATACATTCTATCATGCTTTCAATCGTTGCCTCATCGCTCACAACGACGTTAAAGCCATGCTTGCGCGCCTCTGCCGCGGTAGCCTCGCCAATACAAACGGCCTTCTTAACCGATCGGCCAGGCTTTGTTAACGCTCCGGCAAAACCCCGTACAGTAGACGCGCTTGTAAACGCGACGATATCGGCCCCGCGCGCAAGCGCTCCCAGGGCTTCCCTGGAGCATTCGCTTTCGCGGAGCGTCCTATATGCGGCGACGTCGTCGACCTCGAACCCCCTCGCTTCCAGCGTAGAAGAAAGCTCGGGCGCGCCGTCCTGCGCCCTGAAGAGCAGCACGCGCCTGCCGAAAGCAGGAAGGCCGTCAGCGAGCGCTTTCGCATTGTAAACAGGAGGGGAATACTCCACTCGAATCCCCCTGGCCGTTATTGCGGCGGCTGTTTTTTTGCCGACTGCCGCGAACTTCGCCCCGTGCGTCGAGCGGATATCAAGCCCCCGGGCTTTAAGCGCTTCGAAGAAAAGCTCCGCGCCCGTTGGGCTAGTAAATACGATCCATTCATACCGGGGTAAAGCGGCGAAGACCGTTTCATGAATTGGCAGCGGCTCCGCGCGGATACACGGAAAGTCGATCACGTTCGCGCCTAGCTCGCGCAGCCTTCGCGACAGCATACTCTCCCCCTTTGGCCGCGTAACGACGACGTTTATGCCAAAAAGAGGCAGCCGCGAAAACCAATCCAGGTTCTCCGAAAGAGCGCAAACGCCGCCAACGATCAGAACGGCGGGGGATTGAAACGCTTCCCGCCTCGCACGCGGCGCGATGTCCGCGAGCGTCGAAACGGCCTTGCGCTGATACGAATACGTTCCGTTTTCAACGATCGCGGCAGGCGTACAGTCCGCTATCCCCGCGCGCATCAATCCCTCCGCAATAGCTTCGAGCATCTCAAGGCCCATCAGAAAGATCAGCGTCCCATTAAGCCTATTAAGGCTCTCATAATCGATTTCCGGCTTTTGATTCCCCTTCTTATGCGCGGAAATAATGTGAACAGAAGACGCAAAATCGCGGTGGCTCGCCGGAATACCCGCAAACGAAGGAACCGCGATTGCCGAGGTAACGCCGGGCACAACCTCAAACGGTATTCCTTCATTTATTATGGCCTCTATTTCCTCCGCGCCGCGCCCGAATAGATAGGGATCGCCGCCCTTTAAGCGGACGACGCGCTTGCCCTCTCTCGCAAGCCGCAAAAGCAGCCCGTTTATTTCGCTTTGCGGTACGGCATGACGCCCGGCGCTTTTGCCTACGTCTATTTTCTCCGCCGTACGGGGAATCATGGCGAGGATTTCCGGGCCAACCAGCCTGTCGTAGAGTACGGCGTCCGCGCTCTCTATCGCTTCTTTGCCGCGCAGCGTTAAGAGGCCAGCGTTCCCCGGACCCGCGCCCACCAATATGACCATACCGTTAATCATGCGCGAACCTCCGCCAGCATCTTTTCCGCGAGCCGAACGCCAAGCGCCGCCGCTTCCTTGCGGCTGCCGGAGATTTCATCATAACAGGCCTCGTGATTTTTATCGGCAATCATACCGATAAGACGCAACGCTCCGCCGCCGAGCTCTCCATATACGCCTACCGGGGAACCGCAACCCCCGCCCACCCGCCGAATAAACGCGCGTTCGGCGCTGGTGGCGTCCTTTGCGTCGCGGTCGTCGTATTCTTTAAGATATCCGTAGTCCTCGCCACGGCGGCCTTGTATCGCCAATACGCCCTGGCATCCGGCGGGCAGCATTTCGCCCGGCGAAAACACCCGGCTTACGCGCTCCCACAACTCCAGCCGCTTCATCCCAGCCGCCGCCAATACGAGCGCGGAATATTCACCCCTATCCAGCTTTTCAAGCCTTGTAAGGATATTGCCGCGAACGGGCGCGGCTTTATGATTTGGATACAGCGCGCCAAGCTGAATTTGCCGCCTTTGGCTGGAGCAGCCTATGGGCTTTGCCGCGTCTAACTCCTTCGCGCCACACGGCAGAATAAGCACGTCGCGCGGGTCTTCTCTCGGGCTGACCGCTACGATGGGCAAATCGTCGTCATCCTCTTGCGGCACGTCTTTATAGCTGTGCACGCAGATATCTACGTCGCCGCGCCTGAGAGCTTCGTTCAGTTCCCTGACGAACACCCCTTTTCCGCCTATTTTGTCTGGCGTCCTGTCCAATATTCTGTCGCCAGTCGTCTTTATTTTTATTAGCTCCGCCTTTATTTCGGGGTGCAGCTCTTGTATCGCCGCCGCGACCAGCCCGGCCTGAATGACTGCAAGCCTGCTTTCGCGCGTGCCTATGCGTATGATTTTGCTCATGTCGTTTCCTCTAATTACATGACTATTTTTCTAACGATGAAGAATCTAAGCCCCTTCGTATTACTTCTGCGGCTGTCTTCACCGCGCTATGATCGCCGTTTTCCGATACCATACCCATTACAAGCCCTTTTCCGCGCATGACGGCGGGGAACCAGAACGTTGATTCCTTCTTGCTGTCTGCCACGCTAACGGGAATACCCTCCGCCCTAGCGTCCTCTCCTATTTTGCGGTTGACGTCGCGCTCGTTCGTCGCGGCAATCGCCAGTATATATGGTTTATCCAGCCCTACATAACGTTCCTGCCGCCATGTTATGCGGCCAAGCATCTCCCGCATATCTTCAGAAATCTCCGGCGAAATAACTGTGATTTTAACAGAGAATTCCAACAATATGCGCGCGCGCCTTGCGGCCACCGTCCCTCCGCCTACGACGAGCGCGTCTTTTCCTTCGAGCGAAATAAATAGCGGAAAACGAGGTGCTTCATTCATCAGTTCGATCCTTTAATATTACCACGCAAAAATAGCCCGCATCGGACGCCGACTGTATCTGTTCCTCCGTTTTAAGCTCATGAATAAGCCGTTCGCCCGGCATACCGACGCGTTCTCCCAGCGACGCCGCCAAGTTCTTTTCTTTGGCAAGCGCGAGCGCCTCGCCCAGCTTTTTGCCCGATTTCATCAGCACCTTCGTTCCCGAAAGCGACAGCGCGGCTTCCACGCCGCCATATAGCGCCGGGATGATATGAAGCGGCTCGCCGCCTTCGCAAAGCGGCTGGCCCAACGCGGCGGCGGCAGCGCAAAACGACGTTACACCGGGGATAATCTTCGCCGCATACCCCTCGGCTTCGACCAGCTTGTGCAGATAAGAATAGGTAGCGTACACCGTTGGATCTCCCAGCGTTAAGTAGCCGACGGATTTTCCGGCGTCCAGCTGTTCACATATTAAACCGGCGGCTATCCCGCGCTTTTTTGACAGCTCATCCGCGTCGCGCGTCATGGGCAGTTCGAGCGGCAGCAAAGGCTTGTCCGCAATATGCTCTTTTGCAATATCAAGCGCTGCGAATTTTTCCGCGCCTGAGTCAGGTATGGCTATGATATCGCATTCGCCTATCGCTTTCACGGCTTTAAGCGTCATAAGCTCAGGGTCGCCAGGGCCAACGCCGATTCCATACAGGGTTCCCTTCATCGTATTTCCTCCACAATTAATTTGCGGCTGTACCACGCCGCGCCCTTTAAGCGCGCGCGAAAGAACACGCTGCGAGCGATCCAGTCCAGTATCATCGCAAGATTGATCCCTAAAACGCCCATGCTCATCACGCCCGCGAAGAGCCAACTGAAAACGACGCGCACGCCCCACATGCAGCCGAGCGTTACGACCGCAACGAAGGCCGCGTCGCCGCCCCCGCGAAGGCCGGCGGGTATACTAAGGCTCCCGCCGAGTAGGAACGGGCCGGTAAGATATATAGCCGCCAAGCAATATAATACGAGCATATTCACTTCCGGCGAAAGCCTGTAACAGGCCGTAATCGCCACGGAAAGCAGAATCGTTACTGGCATAAAATAAAGCAGCAGCCTCCGTATTACGCGCAGAAACCGGTACACATAGCGCTTTGCCAAGTCGAACTGCCCGCAGCCTATACACATGCCCACAACCGTGATTAGACCCTCCCTCAATGTGATTTGCGGAAGGTTGAATATATCGAAAATCGCGTTGACCACGCCGTTTGCCGCCATATGCCCCGTGCCATAGCTGGCGATGTACCTCTGGCTGACAGACCGGCCGCTATTAAAGAAAAACTGCTCCAAAGCGAGCGGAATCGCAATGATCAATACGCCCTTGATGATAGCCGGATCGGGCTTAAGGTACGCGAGCGGCTTTAGCGAAAGCTCTTTGCGTTCGCGGAACATGAGATACATTGCATATAACGCCCCGAAAACCCACGAAGACGCCATAGCGACCGTGACTCCGAATACGCCTAGCTTGAAGCCGATAAGAAGAATCGCCGTAAGCGAAAGCTCGATAGCGTTGACCGATAGCGTAAGCCGCCACGCGAGCTTGCTTTTGCCCCAGCCGCGCATCGCGCCCGCAAAGCTATGGTAAAAAGCGTAAAACGGAAACGCGACGCAAAAGCCCGAAAAATAAAGCGCAGCCCCCGAGAATATCTCTTGCTCCACGCCGGGCAATAAATAGCTTACGAGCGGCTGCCTGACAAGCAGTAAAACCGCCCCAAGCGCCGTAGTAAGCAAAACAGCGAAGGCCATCGTCTGCACCATGCTCCGGCTGGCATCCTTGGCGCGATTTGCTCCGACATTCTGAGCCACCAGCACCGTGCCGCCCATAACAAGCCCTAGGCATAAGCTCGTAAAGGTTTTGTTGACGAGCGACATCATGTTAACGACGGACATGGCGTTTTCGCCGTCGAAGCTCAGCAGCCATATGGAGAACAGCGCCAGACACGCAAGAAAAAGCTGCTCGAAAAAGATCGGGAGCAGGATATCCTTGAGCAGTTTATATGGTATTACGTCGCTGGTTAAATAGTCTTTAAGCTTCTCGAAGCCCTGTGCAAATTTCTTTTTTAGCACCGGCGCATCCCTCCGTTTGCTTTGGTCATAATAGCATGTTTTGTTAACTTGATCAATATTTTGAAATCATATATGATTGCGTGAGAGGTAAACTAGATGGCTGCTGGAATGCGAGGCGGCGGAGGACACGCGCCCTCCAGGCCCTTAACCGATGAAGAAAAAAAGAACGCCCCGAAGCTAACATGGCCGCTTCTGAAAAGGGTCGCAGGCTATTTACTTCCCTATTGGCCGCGGCTTATTCTCGTTGCGCTCTGTATATTCGTCTCATCCTTTCTTGCACTTATGCCCGCTATGCTCACGGGCCGGATCGTCGACGAAGGGCTTATCGGCGGCGACTTAAATATCCTGCTCTTGCTTATCGGCGCTTCCTTTTGCGTGCTTATAATATCCAACCTGCTTTCGGTATTCGAAAATTGGCTAAGCGCTTGGGTCGCGCAGCATATAACCTTCGACATGCGCAACAAAATGTTTCGCCATCTTCTCGATATGTCGCACGGCTTTTTTACCGAAAACCGCCAGGGCGAAGCGATTACACGGATGACCAGCGATATCGGCGGGGTGCAGTCTGTAATCTCGGGGACGCTGACTAGCCTCGTCCAAAACTCGATTCTCGTTATACTGGCCGTCATCGCCATGTATAGGACGAACTGGATTTTAGCCACGGCCGGAATTCTGCTTTTGCCGCTATTGATACTGCCTACGAAACAAGCCGGCGTAAAGCGCTGGAGCATAGCCTATAAAGCTCAGGCCAAAAACGACGAGATCAATCAAATTCTTTCGGAAACCATGAGTGTTTCCGGTCAGATGCTGATAAAGCTGTTTCAGCGCGAAAAGGCGGAATACAATAAATACGAGAAAGCCAACGCCGAAATGACCTCCCTTAATATAAAGGAAACTATGGCGGGGCGCTGGCTTAGGGCCATGGTGGGCACATTAGTACACATTGGCCCGCTCGCCATATATCTATTCGGCGGGCTGCTCATGCTGCAATACGGGCAAGACCTGACCGTCGGCGATATAACGGTCATGGTCGCGCTGATCGAACGGCTCTACCGCCCTGTAAACATGCTGTTAAACATGCAGGTCGATATCATACGCTCTATGGCCGTATTTACGCGAATCTTTGAATACTACGACATCCCCGCAGGTATAAAGAAAAATCCGGAAGCCCTGGTTCCAAAGAGCTTGGACGGCTTGGTCGAGTTTAGAAACGTTACGTTTAGATATAGCGCCGAAAACAAGGCGCCTGCGCTTAACGGCGTCAGCTTTGTCGTTGAGCCTAGGCGCTCCGTTGCGGTCGTAGGGCCGTCCGGCGCCGGGAAGACGACCATAACCAGCTTGCTCCCCCGGCTCTACGACGTTTCCGGCGGCGGTATATTCATCGACGGCCATGACGTCCGCGATCTCGACCTTGCTTGGCTTAGGGCGAATATCGGGCTTGTTACCCAAGATACTTATCTATTCAGCGGCACAATCCGCGAAAATCTTTTATACGCCGACCACGCAGCGTCTGACGAGCGGATTATGACGGCCTGCAAGGAGGCAAATATCTATGAATTCATACGATCGCTGCCCAAAGGCCTCGATACCGAAGTCGGAAATAGGGGAATCAAGCTTTCCGGCGGGGAGCGCCAGCGGCTTTCCATCGCGCGGGTCATTTTAAAAAACCCCGGGCTTATTATATTCGACGAGGCGACAAGCTCGCTCGATTCGATCTCGGAAAAATTGATTCAGGCTGCAATCGAGCCGCTGCTAAAGGCCAAGACAAGTATCGTCATCGCGCACAGGCTCTCGACGATCATGGCCTGCGACGATATTCTGGTGCTATCCGGCGGCAAAATTACGGAACGCGGCAGCCACCATGAGCTGCTTGAACTCGGCGGGCTATACCGCGCGCTTTACGAAACGCAATTTGGCGAAAGTGCCAGCCATGGAATGGATGCTTAGGCAAACGCAAGGTTTGCTCCTACATTTATCGGTGTGTACTTAATATTTTCCGCGCCTAAAGGCTTCCATCATCGTGGCGGTCAGGCTTATATTTGCGTCGCTCTCGGGCATATCCCCGCGCCGTACCCAAACTGCCTCCGAAAGCTCGTTTTCGTCCAGCCTTATCTCCCGTCCGCCGTCCACCTCGGCGAAAAAACCCATCAAAAGCGTGCGCGTGAAGCCCCATGGCTGATTGTCGTAGTATGTTACATTTTTAACGCGCAGGCCTACTTCTTCCAACACCTCGCGCCGCACCGTGTCCTCCAGCGTCTCCCCTATCTCCACAAAGCCCGCTACCAGCGCATAGCGCCTATATGGCGCGTGAGCGTATCTGGTCAGCACGATTTTATCCCCGTTGGTAACGGCGACAATAACCACAGGCGATATCTCGGGATATTTGGTATACCCGCAATTAGGGCAAACAAGCGCGCGCTCCTTGTCGCTATGGCCGAATTCCTTCCCGCAAACCCCGCAGAAGCGGTTATGGGCGTACCAATAGCCAAGGTGATAGGCCGTCGCGCCCGCAAACGCCATCCACTTGGGCGCAAGCTCGCGCAAAGCTTGTACATTTTTATATCGCAAAAGCTCGGTTTCCTTTATTGGCGCATAGTTTAGGAAAAACGACTTTTCTCCTATCGAAAAAAGATACCGCGTTTGCTCAAGCTCTCCGGCTGAATAATCGCAAGTACGCGGAATTGCGTCGCCGCCAGACTCGCATTTTAATAGCAATGTATCGCCGGCATACGTAACGACGTAGTCATGCTCGTTCAACGTTTCAATTTTCTCAAATTCGCATCTGAATTCTTCTTCAATGTTATGCAGCATGTTTCACCTGTAATGTATTTAATATCCGTACTCGCGGCGCTAAAACACAAGCCCGTAAATACGCCGCGCGTTTTTCGCGAATACATTCTCGTAATGCCGTTCCGGAACAAGACGCTTTACGAACTCGATACAGTTCTCTATATTTACTAAGGGCCAATCCGTCCCAAACATAAGGCGGTCGTACGCGCCCATATAGCTCAGCCATGTTCGTATATGGTTTATATAGCCCATTTGCTCGCTAAAAAGCGCCGGCATATCCGGCTTGCCTTCCAAAAGCCCCGAAAGATCGGCGGATACGTTCGGGTTTTTGCTAATTACCGCTGCGGCGTCCGTTATCCACGGATTTCCGAGATGACACATCACGAACTGGACGTCCGGATGCTTCGCCGCCGCTTCGTCAAGCGTCAGCGGATGGCAATACTTCAATACCGCCCCCGAAAACGCCGTCGCGCCCGTATGAACCGCGACGGGCTTTGCATAGCTAGCCGCAAGCTCGTAAACGGTGCCGTATAATTCATCGTAAACATATTGGAAATTGTAGCCCGGATATAGCTTTACGCCCACGCAAGTATCGCTTCGCAAATGCGCTTCGAGCAAATCATATGCGTTTTTCTGATCATACATATTGCTAAAAAAGCGATCCAGGCCAACGCAGTAGCGCATAATATCGGGGTACTCGCCCGCTCCCGGTTCAAGGCCCCGGTTTCCCATGACCACGGCCCCCTCTATCCCCAGGCGGACGTATTCCGAGCGCAAATGTACCTCGTTGTTTTCATGGCCCGCGCGCTTCGCTAAATCAAGCGCGTGCTCGTGCGTAAACCAATGAATATGCGCGTCGATTATCTCCATCTTCCGCCTCACAAAAATCAATACTATATAGTATCCGTTAATGCCGAAATATGTCAAGCGCGTCTTCTCCGTCGTTAAAATAAGTACATGCGCGGCCAGGATACATATTATAGCGGCGAGTACATTTAAAAATAGATTTAATCGCTTCATATACGACATATCATAGATAATTTTGGCATACATATTCACTGTCAACATAGACGCCGTGAAAAACTGCCTACCAAAGCATAAAACATTTGCTTTGGTTTTTCTATTTTTGGAAAACATGGGGAATAAACCCTAAATTATTGGCAATAATGAATGCGGAAAGAATCATAGGGGGAGACGAAAATATGGAAGTAAACCACGCACTGAATAAAGATGTGCACGCGAACATTTTGTTTCAAATGAACGATGTACGCGCGCGAATGGGCTGGAAATCCGAAGAAGACGCGCTTCTTTGGAAGGAAGCGGAGCTCGCTCGCAAGGCGGGAAAGCCGCTGAAAAGCGTTTTCGACAACGTTGCGGATAAAACCGGCCGCAAGCCAAACAGTATTCGCAATTACTACTACGCCCGCCGCAAGGACGACGGGGAATCCAGCTCGCACAATCCGGCTTTTGTGCCGTTTACGGCGCAGGAAATTTGGAATCTGCTCGAAAACGTCTTGAGCGATCAGGCCAAGGGTATTTCGGTACGCGCATGTACGCTGCGCCTCGGCGAAGGGGATAACAAGGCGATGCTGCGCTATCAAAATAAATACCGCTCGCTCATAAAGACGAACCCCGCGCTCGTTCGGCGCGTCGCGGAGCATCTTCGCGAATCGGGCATCGAAGCCTTTGACCCTTACGAAGCTATGCATCAAAAGCGCAAGCGCAGGAAGTCGGCTGAAGCCTTCTCGACCGACGGGCTTGAAGACGCAATCGGCATGATCGCAGCCGTCGAAGGGATCGATCTATCAGGTTTTCTTGGCGGGCTGAAACTGCTTTCGTCCTACGCGCTCGCGGCGCAAGAGAACGAACGCGCCGTTCGCGAAATGTCGGAGCTCGGCGACGACGAGCGGCAGGAACGCATGCGTATTGAGAACGAAGCGCTCAAGCGCCAAAACATCGCGCAGAAGGAACGCTTTGGGGCGCTGTTGAATTTGTTCCAGCGGCTCGTAAGAGTAAACCGGGAGTTCCTCGGATTAAATTCTATGGTCAAGGTTTCGAGCCTTAGCACGTATATCCGCGATCTTTCCCGCAGCGTAGAGGATTGTGAAAACCTGATGCGCGCGGAAGCGCTTTAGCCTTAGCAACCAAGTATTATTTGTAGGGGCGGACTGCGTTCGCTTGCGATTCATCACGGGCGAACACCGTTCGCCCCTACAGAATCTCGATTTAATCATCGTTTGCCTAAACCACGAAAAGGACTGTCGCAAAGACGCGGCGGTTCTTTGTTTTTCTACCTATGTACGTCTCCTTTCCATTGCGCGCAGCGCTTTATTACGTTCCTACAGAAAGAGAACAGAAAAGATATATCCATAAATTATAACTGTCAACACATTATTACAAAAATATGCTATAATCAATAAGTTACACGACGGAAAGAAAGAGGGAACCATATGCCGTGCGATACAAATAAAGCAATTAAGTGTACCTGTACCTACAGCTGCCCTAGACGCGGCAAGTGCTGCGAATGCGTGGCGTATCATGGGCGCTCTGGGGAATTTCCTGCATGCTTTTTTTCAGCGAATATGGAAAAGACTTATGATAGGAGCCTTGCGGCGCTCATTCGCGACAGAAAATAGAAGCAAAGGGGAAATCACATGGGTTTAGAACAGGTACGCTCGTATTTACGCGCGTGGAATAAGGATGGTGATATTTTAGAATTGGACGCGTCGACGGCGACGGTTCCTCTAGCGGCAGCCGCGCTAGGAGTCGAAGAGGCGCGCATAGCCAAGAGCATTTCGCTAAAAAACGGTGAGGGCGCGCTCGTTTTGGTCTTCGCAGGAGATGCGAAGATCGATAACAAGAAATTCAAAGAAACGTTTGGGTTCAAAGCTTCAATGCTAAGCGCGGACGACGCGCTGCGTTTTACCGGTCATGCCGTGGGCGGGGTTTGCCCGTTCGCGCTGCCGGACGGGGTAAAGGTCTATCTCGATAAATCCATGCTGCGCTTTACAACAGTTTTTCCCGCGTGCGGCACTGGCAATTCTGCGATCGAGCTTACCCCGGAAGAACTCACGAAATACGCCCGCTGCGAAAAGTGGGTCGATGTTTGCAAGCTACAGGAAACACAATAAGAATTCAAGTATGGAGGGCAGCATGATACTATCGGTTCTCCTTGCGGACGATAACAGAGATTGGATAGAAATATTAGCTACAAAGATCGGCCAGGATCCAGATTTTCGTATCGCCGCGAAAGCGTTTGATGGAAAAGAAGCCCTACGGCTCATCGAATTACATAGGCCGGACGTCGTATTTTTGGATGTCGTCATGCCCGAGTTCGACGGTCCGTATGTTGTCAACTATATTCGTGAAAAGATGCCGGACTACGATCCAATCATATACATCCTATCCGGTATCGGTACGGACTCGATAATCAAATCCCTTAGCGATCTAAACGTAGACTATTATAGCATGAAGCCCGTCGATCTCGGCGTATTGCATGCAAAGCTGCGCGAGCTCGTCGCCCAACGGACTATGGCCGCCGTGCTTACAAAAAGCGCCGACGAGAAAGCGCCCGATTTAGAAGAGATGATCTCCGATATCGTTTGCAGGCTAGGCATCTTGCCGCATCTAAAAGCGAATCAATGCGCGTGTTCCGCTCTGATTTACTACGTCCGCTACTCGACGGACTTCCACCAGCTTACCAAGGCGCTCTACCCTGAAGTCGCCAAGGCAATCAATACGACGCCTATGGCTGTCGAGCGGAATCTGCGCCGGGCGATCTACCACATGCTGCAAAACAAAACGGAACTCTACAAAGAGATATTTTCGTATTATCCTGTAGAGTTTATAACAAACAGCGAGTTTTTATCGATCGTTTCGAATTATATAAAAAGCAAGATGTAATCCAAGCGTTTTAGGGGGTACGTAATATGGCAAAGCTGCTATACCAAGGGCACGGAAGCGCGCGGCTAACTACGGACGAAGGCAAGATCGTATATATCGACCCATACGCGGGCGGCGGCTACGATTTATCTGCCGATCTAATATTGGCGACGGGATTTACAACATGGGCTTAGAAGAAGCGTCCGAGTGCGCCTCTCTGATAGGCGCGAAAACAAGCATCCCGTACCATATGAAGCCGGGCGCGCTGTTCGATCGCGAATATGCCGAACGCTTTAAGGCGGTTGGGCGCATGATCGTCGCGGCTGGCGAAGAGATCGAACTATAAAGAGCCCATCATAGGCGCATAATATTTGTGGGGCAATTCGTAATCGCCCGTCGCCCCTGTAGGGACGCGATATATCGCGTCCGTGATACGTACAACAACGGTTTCTTGGTCACGGACGCCATATATGGCGTCCCTACAACAAATCGCTCCATACAGGAGGTTTCCATGAAAATATATAAATCCGCCGCTACATTCGCGGCAATCCTCGCGCTATTGTTCTTATGCGCGTGCCAAAGAACGCCGCTTGAAGCCCCTCCCCCGCCCGAACCCGCGCGAAGCGAGGCGGGCAGCGTCGCAATAAGCTTCGACTTCAACAGGCAATCGGGCTACGCCTCAAACCAATACGCCGTCTGGATCGAGGACAATCAAGGCAATTTTATAACAACGCTGTATGCGACGCGACATACGGCGGCGGGCGGCTACAAGCAGCGCCCGGATTCAATACCGCTATGGGTGGAACGCTCCGACCTAGCGAACATGACAAGAGTGGATGCTATAACCGGCCCAACGCCGCAGGTTATTTCCCATAGCTATATCTGGGATTGCAGAGGCGCGGGCGGCGGGCCTGTTCCCGACGGAACCTACAGGTTTTTCGTCGAGGGTTCGCTCCGATGGA
This sequence comes from Christensenella sp. UBA941, assembly GCA_002293365.1. GTDB lineage: Bacteria > Bacillota > Clostridia > Christensenellales > UBA941 > UBA941. Next base: position 19,203 of record DBDD01000036.1, read on the forward strand.
AAAACCGAGTGCTCTTTACAGGCGAAATCGAGGTCGGCGGCGATGCGGCGACGGTAGAAGCAAAGGCCGAGTACTTCTACGAAGGCTCCGTCGATCAGCCCGCGCTGGACGCAAGCGCCGAAGAAAACAGCATGATACCATCGGTCACGGCGACGTATACGCCCTAAAGCGTGGACAGTGATGGTGGAGTTGGAATGCTCGCCTTCGGGCGAAAAGGCGCTTGAAGTGTGTTTATATTTCATGGGGGATTTTTACAAATGGGGCCAGCAAATAATAATCGTCAGCACATCAGAAATATACTTGCCGTCGCCATCGGCTTAATGTGCCTTGTCGCAGTTATTGCCGGTTACTGCATACCGATATTTGAATTATTAAGAGAGCAGGGATATAAAGCATTTGGCGCGTTAAGCGAATACTGCTTTATTGCCAATTCGGCTGTAGGATGTGCCTTTTTATTCGGTGGGATTTATGGCCTAACGAAAAAGAAAGCCTTTCCGTCAACCGTATATTTTTGCTGCATGATTGTGATTTTACTTATGTTTATAGCAACCTTGGCTTTTCGCTTGAACACAGATGGCGCGTTCGCCTTTTTGCATATCATAGACCCGGTTTGTGTATTTCTTTATTGGTGTGTTTTTTGCGACCACACAAGACTGCCTAAAAAACATATTTGGGCCGTGTTGATTTTTCCCGCAGCATACATTATCATTGTTCTGCTCTATAGAGCGTCGGTAGGGCAGTTTCCTTTCCCGATAAGCGCGATAGCATCGTTTGGAGATTGGTATGTCGCAGCGTTTGTGCCGATCATATTAATCGTTTTGGTGGGGTTGGGTTTTGTGTTTGATTTTCTAAACAGGCGCGTATATAAGCGAATAGATAGCATAAAAAAATAAACATGCTCGGTTTTCGCCTTCGCCGCAGAAGGCCTACTACCCAATGCGAGCCACGGCCGCGTAAGAATCCAGCGTATTTTCATTAGCCATCGCGATTTTACATGACAACCGTAAAAATCGGTTGCTTTTTTTTGTAAATTGAGCTAAAATGAAAGTCGCTTTCATATTCATGAAGGAGATGAAGTATTTGAACCGGCCATCGCGCTACAAAACGAAGCAGTCGGAGGCGATACTCGCTTATATCGCGTCTTTGGGCGAACCTGTCACGGCGGGGGAAATCGTTGCGCACTTTAAAAGCGCCGCAACGCCTATAGCGCTTACGACGGTCTATCGTCATCTCGAAAAGTTCGAGGAACGCGGCGAGGTATTGCGCAGCGTCCTGGACGAATCCGGCGCCCGCTACCAATACGTCGGCGGACAAAGCGCGAAGGAGCGCTTTTATCTGAAATGCGAGCAGTGCGGCGGGCTTGAACATCTTAGCTGCGGCGAAGTCCATACGTTTCGCCAGCATATAATCGACGAACACGATTTTCAGATCAGCCCCACGAAAGCCGTGCTGTACGGAAAATGCAAGGCCTGCGTCCGCGAAGGATAGTCGCACGAATCACGATTGGAGGTTTGATTTTGAAGAAGCTTGTTGTACTTATACTCGCGTTGGCTCTGGCCACGGCGACTTTGGGAGGCTGCGCGCCAGCCGCGCCAGTCGCACCGGTGAATAACGATGCAAACGCGCCCTCTGGAGCGCCCGCTGCGCCCGAGGTCGAGCGCCTGAATATCATCACTACGATTTTCGCGCCATACGATTTCGTGCGCCAGATTGTTGGCGATAAGGCCGACGTAACGATGTTGCTGCCCCCGGCTTCAGAAAGCCATTCCTTCGAGCCGACGCCCCAGGATATCATAAAGATTAATGACAGCGACGTATTTATCTATGTCGGCGGGGATTCGGACGCGTGGGTGGACGGCATTTTGGAATCCATAGACACCTCGAACATGGAGATAATCACGCTTATGGACTGCGTAGAGGTCGTCGAGGAGGAAGTCGTCGAAGGTATGGAGCCCGACGAGCACGACCACGGGCATGAAGAAGAAGCAGACCACGCTCACGAAGAAGAAGCTGACCACGCTCACGAAGAAGAAGCCGACCACGCTCACGAAGAAGAAGCTGGACATGAGCACGATGAGGAAATCGTCTACGACGAGCACGTCTGGACATCGCCTCGCAACGCGAAGTTGATCGTACAGAAAATATCCGACGCTCTCTGCGTGTGCGATTCAGCCAATGCCGCCGCGTTTCAATCGAACACAGCGGCCTATCTTACGGAGCTCGACGTGCTGGACGCTCAGTTTAAAGAGGTCGTCGGCAGCGCCGCGCGCAAAACGATCGTCTTTGGCGACAGATTCCCCTTCCGCTATTTCGCGGACGCTTACGGGCTTACATACTCGGCGGCTTTTGTAGGCTGCTCCACGGAGACTGAGGCGAGCCCGGCTACCGTTAAGTTCCTTATCGACAAGGTCAGGAAAGAAAGTATCCCCGTCGTATTCCATATCGAGCTTGGCAATGAGAACATGACAAACGCAATATGCGAGGAAACCGGAGCGAAATCCCTTCTGCTGCACGCCTGCCACAATATCACCAGGGACGATTTTCTGGCAGGGGTAACATATGTCGATTTGATGAAAAATAACGTAGAGACATTGAGGGAGGCGCTTGCATAGATGGCATTAATCGCTTGCCGGGACGCGTCGTTTTCATACGAAGGTAATATCGCCGTCAGCGGCTTGAATTTCACTGTTGAAAGCGGGGATTATCTCTGCATCGTCGGCGAAAACGGCTCCGGCAAGAGCACTCTTATGAAGGGCTTGCTCCGTCTGAAGCCTCCTCGCGCCGGCATCGTCTCGATGGGCGATGGGCTTAAGCCGAGCGAAATCGGCTACCTTCCCCAACAAACCGCAGCGCAAAAGGATTTTCCCGCAAGCGCCTATGAGGTCGTCCTATCAGGGCGATTAGGCGCGCGCGGGCTTAAGCCATTCTATTCGAAGACAGATAAGGCTATCGTTGAAGAGAACATCGAGCGCCTTGGCGTCGGCCCCATTCGGAACAGGTGCTACCGGGAGCTGTCCGGCGGGCAGCAGCAACGCGTGCTGCTCGCGCGGGCGCTCTGCGCCACGAAAAAGCTGCTGCTGCTCGACGAGCCCGTCGCGGGGCTAGACCCATTGGTTACTCAAGAGCTATATAAGCTGATCGAAAATATCAATCGCGATACGGGCCTGACGGTCGTCATGGTTTCGCACGACGTCCGCAGCGCTGTTAAATACGCGAGCCATATACTCCATCTGAGTACGGAACAGATCTTTTTCGGGAAAACGAAAGACTATCTACAAACCAAAGCCGGCATTGGTTTTTTAGGAACGGAGGGCAATGGTAATGATTGACACTTTGATCGAGATGTTTTCGTATACTTTTCTTGTACGCGCGGTCGTAGTGGGTCTGTTGGTTTCGCTTTGCGCGGCGCTTTTGGGCGTAAGCCTCGTATTAAAGCGCTATTCGATGATCGGCGACGGGCTATCGCACGTAGGCTTCGGCACGCTGGCGATAGCAACTGCGATGAACGCCGCTCCGCTGACGGTGTCTGTACCCATCGTAGTGCTAGCCGCGTTTTTGCTATTACGGATCAGCGAAAACGGCAAGATCAAGGGCGACGCCGCGATAGCGCTTATTTCCACGGGCGCTTTGGCGATAGGCGTAATAGTCGTTTCTATGACAACGGGGCTCAATACGGACGTGTGTAACTACCTGTTCGGCAGCATTTTAGCTATGAGCAAGGACGACGTTACCCTTTCGATCATACTCGCTGCTGTCGTTTTGACCCTTTTTGTGTTATTCTATAACAAGATATTCGGTGTAACGTTTGACGAAAATTTCGCAAAGGCGACCGGCGTGAAGACGGGGCTGTACAATATGCTCATCGCGTTCTTAACGGCGATAACGATCGTATTGGGTATGCGCATGATGGGAGCGCTGTTGATATCGAGCCTCATCATCTTCCCCGCTATAACGTCAATGCGGATTTGCAAGCGCTTTAGGAGCGTGACGATTTGCTCCGCCGTTGTATCGGTTGTGTGCTTTTTTATCGGCGTGGTCGGCTCCTACGTCTACGCAACTCCTACGGGCGCAAGCGTAGTAATCGTGAACATGACTGCGCTCGCGGTGTTCTGGATCGCGAATACGCTTAAAAGGAGGGAAGCGATATGAAAAAAATCGGAGTTACCGTACTATTGGGCTTGGTTGTATTGGCCGGCGTTATCATGTTAACAGGCGTTCAGCCTTCCTCCGAATATTCCGCGACAAACGGCAACGGCACGCTGGCCGTAGGCAGTGCGCAAGCGGCCGACGCCGAAGCCTCGCAAGCGCGCCACAATCTTGCGCTCGAAGAACCCTCCGGAGACGTTATAGAGATAAAAGAAAAGATGTTCGTCGCACAGACGAACGACGTCTACTATAATCCTGATGATTACTTGGGCAAAACGCTGAAATACGAAGGGCTGTTCGATTCCTACGACGACCCCAGCAACGGCCAGACGTACTACGCCGTTATCCGCTTCGGCCCCGGTTGCTGCGGTATCGACTTAAACGCCGGCTTCGAGGTGCTGTGGGATCGCGAGTATCCAGCGCCGAACGACTGGGTTGAAGCCGTAGGCGTTTTGGAAGAATACGAAGAAAACGGCCAGAAGTATCTACGCCTCGCGCTCTCTTCGCTAACGGTCTTACCCGTACGCGGCGCGGAAACCGTTTATCAATAAATTTAAATTATAACGCGCGCCCGCTCGCCCATATTTCCATAGCAAGTCGAATCTTATCCGGCGGAATTTCTTTTATCGCGCCTCCCGCAAGGCGGCAATACAGCGCAATTTGAGCGCCTTCTTCTATATACTCGGTACAGCTCATGGCCGCGTCCAAATCCGCGCCGACCGTCAGCAGCCCGTGCAATTCCAAAATCACGGCGCTGCCTTTTTTGCCCAGCGCTTTTACGACGGCCCGTCCCAGCTCGTCGGAGCCGGGCAGTTCAAACGGCACGATGGGTGCCGGGTCGGGCCCATAGGTAATCAGCGGTATCGTACAAACCGGCAGCGGCTGTCCTATGTTTCCCAATATAGTCGAATATTTGGAGTGAGTATGTACGACCGCGTTTACATCTTTGCGGGCGTTCATGATCGCTAAATGCATCGGCAGCTCGGTCGACGGCCTGCACTCCCCTTCGAGCTGCTTCCCGGTATAGTCTACCAGCGGAACCATCTCAGGCGTTAAATCTTCATAAGGGACGGAGGTCGGCGTTATCGCGATAACCACTCCGTCCTCGCTGCGCAAAGAGACATTCCCCGAGGTGCCTTTTATCAGCCCCAGTCTTTGCGCTTTCAGCGACGCATCGATGATTTTGGTTCGTATATTCAAGTAATTCAATTCTAGTCTCCAAATATAAGCTGCAAGCGCTCCGAATCTACAGATTTGGAGCGCTTGAGTGGTCGGGGTGAGAAGACTTGAACTTCCGGCCTTTCGCCCCCCAGACGAACGCGCTAACCAAACTGCGCCACACCCCGAAGCGGTTGCCGACCAAAGGCACTTTGGAATTATATCAGCCCGCGCATCAAATTGCAAGCGCGAATTTCAGGGCGGATTGATCCTGAATTTTCGTGGATTTTCCCTGAAATCCGCGCTCTGCAACCACGGTCGCCTTATCTCCAATAAGGAATTTTTATGCCGACATTCTCTTTAAGCGCTTTCCTGTAACAACGGGTTGCTACAGCGAGATCCAAAATCCCGGTGCCAACGGCATTGAAGAATATTATTTGCTCGTCGTTGTCGCGGCCGGTTTTCTTCCCGTCAAGTATCTGGCCCAGCTGCGCGTCGATGTCCTCATCCTTGATAAGGCCTTCATCGGCCATGAGGGCAATCGTGCTGGCCATACGATGCTTTATGGTATCCCAATTGTCGACAACGATCTTGTCCGCAGCCTCAATACAGCCGTACGAAACCTCGTTCCCCGCCAGATTCATCAGCAGGCTTCCCTTTTTAAGCCAATCTGCCTCGACGAAGGGCACACTCGCCAGGGTGACCGTCACGATAATATCGCTTCCGCGGCAAGCGGCTTCGGCGGTTGGAGCGATAGTAAACTCGATAGCCGGATATTTCGCGCTCATTTCGTCCACGTATCTTTGGGCGTTTTCCGCCGAAATGTCGTAGACGTTCACCTTGCGGATGGACGGACGGACGATTACAGCGGCGTCAAGCTGGGTGCGGCCTTGTGCGCCCGCGCCGCATACCGCCATCACTTCGGCGTCCTGCCGGGCAAGCAGCTTGACGGCAACCCCGCCCGAAGCGCCTGTACGCATGGCGCTTATCTGCGTGCCGTCGGCCAAGCAAACGGGCAGTTTGGTTTCGGGGTCGTTCAAAACTAGTATAACGCTTGCCCGCGGCAGGCCTTTTTTATAGTTCGAGGGGCCGCTGCCTATCCACTTGATGCCCGCCATATCATATTCTCCGCCAATATAGCCCGGCATAGCGTTAATACGGCCGAGCTTATTTTCGTCCTCGATCGTCTCGCCCCAGCGCATAACGCACTTGCCCGGAGTCAGCACGTCGCCCTTTTCAGTGAGCATATAAGCCTGCTCTACGTCGTTTAGGACGGCTTGCATATCCTCCGCGCCCAGCGCCTGCATATCCTTGTTGTTTAAAAACAGAATATCTACGTTCATTGCTCGTTATATCCCTTTCTTTGTACGGAAATTCAGAATAAATTGCTTAGCGCTGCTCCAGCTTAAAGCTCTTATTCCAGCAGAATATTCGTAGCAGCAATATCAAAACCGCCGCCGCAGCGCAAAAGACAAGGCCTGTCGAAAGCGCGCCCATGCTAAGAATAATATAAGGATAAGCTGTCGTAATAAGTCCGCCGCCTATAAATGGGCTGGAGAAAGGACAGCCCAGCGCGTAAACGGTACCGGCGTCGGTCTCCATCTTCGGGTCGACCGTCCTAAGCAGCATATAGCCGATGGCCGCGACGCCCGTGAAGACGCCAAAACGAATAATACCATGCTCAAACCAATTGTTTGTAAATACGCGGGGGGTGAGCCAGAAGAAGATAAATACCATCAAGGCGATCATAACGACCGAGCCGATAAGCAGCGGCAGCCAGTAAGCGATAACAACGGGTATCTTTATGGATGCCATAGCGCCTACAACGAGGATTTCGAGCGCCATGCCCTGGATGCGCTGGAATATAGCCCTATCAAAGAGATCCTTCAAGGCGGTGCGCTGGATGATGCCGTTTAAAATCCAGCCGCCTATCATAGCGAACGGGAACAGCGGCAGCCCCTTGTAGCCGAAGACGATACCGAAAAGCTGTACGATAACATAGCCAATAAGAATAGATATGCCGATAAGGCCTAGATGCAGCGCAAAGGGCTCGACAACGTCGAAGCTAATCGTCGTATGAGCGGCCGGTTCGCGAGTGCTCTCAGGGTAAACTTCCTTGGCGTCGCTGCCGGAAACGGGCTCTGTCAAAAGCTTTGTGTAGCGCTTGCGGACGCCGTAATTAATAAGAATCATGCCGCCGAATATACCGCTAAGCAAGCCGATCGTGGCTGTGGTGGGCCCCAGGTCTGCGCCGTCGGGCCAGTTGAGAAGCGCCGGGTCTTGGAATACCGCCGCCATACCGCCGGCAGTGCCGTGGCCGCCGGCAAAACCAATTTCAAACAGCGAGCCGAACAGCGGATTAACGCCCAGCAGCGGTGTGAAAAGCACAGCGCATAGCAGGCAAACGACGCCCACCTGCAAGAAGCTGGCAATATAACACCAAGCAAGCCCCGCGAACGAATCTTTGACCATTCCCTTGGCCTTTTCCTTCTTTTTCACGCCCAACAACATGCACGCGAATACGACGGTGATCATTTGTCCGGGTAAGGCGCCGATGCTGGACATCATATCCTGGGGAATGATATTCAGCGCGAAAGGGCCCGCGATAAGGCCGATCACTCCGGCCAATAGCGACGCGGGAATGAACGCCTTGCGAAGGAAGGGTACCTTGAGCCGAATCAAGGTGGCAATCACCAGCAGCAGGCCAATGATCGCGATGTACAGAAGGATGTTCTGCATGGTACTGGATGCGATTTTTTCAACAGGTATCATAGGGATGCTCCTTTCTATATTGACATGATTCACGGCACCTTACTATAATCTGACAAACGCATCGCGGTCAACATACATTTTATAACATGTAACAATCAAAAACCGAGTGTTTATATTTATTATGGCATGATTATTTTTATATTTATTCCTGTCGCCCAATCTAAGCGCTAATTTTAAAATCCGGAAGGGAATGAAAAATTTTAAAAGATTTTTGCGAGTCAACGCGAACGCCCCCGCCCACAAAGGCGGAGGCGCTATTATCGGCAGCGCTGCGGGAATTCAATTCACCTCATTCAAGCTCTCCAAAAGCTCCTTACCCAGCACGGGAACATCGCTTTCCTTCAGCTTTTCGAGCGCCAAATCCTGATTGTTTAGCCGAAGGATGACTATCGCGTCGTAGTCCTTATGGCGGCTGGTGAACGCGTAAATATACTCGACGGAGATATACAAAGCGGCAATTTTTCGCAATATTTCGTGCAGGCTGCCGGGGCTTTGGCCCATGGCTATGGCGATAACGTCGGCCGTCTTAACCATAAAGCCTTTTTCCCTAAGCGTGCTTTTCGCCATGTCCGCGTCCGACGCGATAAGGCGTACGATGCCATAATCCGCCGTATCCGCGATAGAAAGCGCGTGAATATTGATATTTTCTTCCGCCAAAGCGCCGGTCATTTCCATAAGCCGCCCCGGCTTGTTTTCGATGAAAACCGTTATCTGCTTAATCATTTTCTTGCCTCCATAATTATTCTGGCTTCCTGTAGGGGCGAACTTCGTTCGCCCGTGCTGATAACAAGCGTTGGATTTTAGATCGCGGGAGCACATTGTGTTCCCCCTACAACATATAGCAACGCTAGACGAGATTCCTTTTGTCTATAACCCGCTTCGCCTTCCCTTCGCTCCGGGCAATGGACTTGGGCTCGACGAGGCGAATCTTGGCGCTTATGCCCAGTACGCTCTCCATCTGCTTGGCGATATTGCGCTCGAAGTCCTCGATGCCCTTGACGTGATCGGAGAACGCCCTTTCGGATACTTCGATCTCGACGGTCATAGTGTCAAGATTGTTGACGCGCTCGACGACGATCTGGTAATGCGGCTGTACCTCGCCCATCTTGAGAAGAACGGATTCTATCTGCGACGGGAAGACGTTCACGCCGCGGATAATAAGCATATCGTCCGTACGGCCCGTTGGCTTTGACATACGCGCGTGCGTGCGCCCGCATTCGCATTTTTCATAAGTAAGCGAACAGATATCCCGCGTCTTGTAGCGAATAAGCGGGATACCCTCCTTGCCTATAGTCGTAATGACCAAGTCTCCCTTTTCGCCTTCTTTTACGGGCATATTCGTATCCGGATCGGTTATTTCGGGTATATAGTAGTCCTCCCAAATATGCAAGCCGCTTTGGCTGCGGCAGTCCTGCGATACGGACGGTCCCATTATTTCGCTCAGGCCATAGATATCGTGCGCACGAATGCCCAGCCTGCTTTCGAGTTCGGCGCGCATGGCCTCCGACCACGGCTCCGCGCCGAAGCACCCTGCTTTAAGCTTTAAATCGTCCTTGGTATAGCCCATTTCATTTAGGGATTCGGCTATATACATAGCGTAGGACGGCGTACAGCACAGATGCGTTACGCCAAAGTCGACAAGCATCGTAATCTGGCGCTGCGTATTCCCGGAAGAGGCCGGAATCGCGACCGCGCCGAGCTTCTCCGCGCCGTAATGCGCTCCAAGGCCGCCAGTGAACAGACCGTAGCCGTAGCTAACCTGTACGCGCGAGTTCTTATCGGCGTCCGCCATTACGAGGCAGCGCGCCATGCATTCCGCCCAAACGTCGATGTCCCTTCGTGTATAGCCAACGACCGTCTGTTTACCCGTCGTACCCGACGACGCGTGTATACGTACTATATCCTCCATCGGCGCGGCAAACAGGCCGAAAGGATATGTATCGCGCAAGTCTTGTTTCGTGGTTATCGGAAGGTCTTTAAGGTTGTCCAGCGTTTTAATGTCTCCGGGAATCATCCCTTTGGCCTGCATCTTTTCGCGATAGTAGGGTACATTTGCGTACACGTATTCGACCGTGGCGCGAAGCTTTTCGAGTTGAAGCGCGCGTATCTGTTCGCGCTCCATCGTTTCGACGGTTTTGTTCCAGTAGCGATCCATAAATCTTGTCTCCTCCTATTAAATCGATTTTAAATAAAATTTTGCATATAAAAAGCGCCCGCGGCAAGCCGATTGCCACGGGCGCGTGCTCTTGAAGTGATTTTACAATCTTAGCCCGCTCCTGTGAACAATCGGCCCCGTAAACGTAAACAGCCCAATAAACGAAGCCATAAAAGCTCCGTTAAAATACTGGCCGTTCATTACGCTGCGATTGTTCACTCGTGAACCTCCAAGATCGCGTGAGAGTTATTGTTGAATACTATACATAAGATAGCAGTATATGTCAAGCACGAGTTTTTCGGTTCACATGCCCAACAACTCACGCACATAGTATGTGCCTGTGTAGTCGTTTTTTACCACTCCGAGGCTTTGCAATAGTTCTCGGATATACTCGTCTTCTTGAACAACAACCAAGAAATCGTGATATCCTATGGTATCTAGCATTCGTTAGTTCATCAGGCCCCAA
>DBDD01000306.1:0-211 GCA_002293365.1 Christensenella sp. UBA941
ATAGCGCGCGCTCGAGGCATTGAATCTTATATTCGTAGCCTTCGTCCGTAAGCCCCGCCCCCTTACCAGTTACAGAACGTACGCTTTCGCCCGTTAAGCAGGCTACGAGCGCAGAGGCGCTCGAGGTATTGCATATACCCATTTCGCCCGCCCCGGCGAGGCCATAGCCTTTTTGCGCGAAAAGCTCGGCGAATTCGTCGCCGGTTTTTAG
>DBDD01000306.1:409-2546 GCA_002293365.1 Christensenella sp. UBA941
TGGATGTTGTTGTCCGCGGCGAAAACGGCCACGGCTGTCTTATTTATATCGCGTGCAAGATTCGAATGAATACCCGCCAAGCGGATGGAGATCGCTTCGAGCTCGCCAAGCGCGCCGATGGGCTTAAGCAGTTTGTCCTGCCTTTTGGCGGCTAAAGCCATGCGAGCTTCGTCCAGCGGCGGGATTTCAATCGTGTAGTTATACATGAATAGCTCCTTGTTTTATAGAATACCAAAATTCTAACAAATCTCTACGCAAATGGAAAGCACACGCTTTTATTAATCGAATAATCATGATATAATGGGCAGCGAAAGCACGAAGTGTACTAGAACCGTCCCGGGCCGTTTATCAACCGAAGAATATAGAGCTAGGAGGCAATCTGCATGCGAACCCTGTTGGCGTATTATTCGTTTTCCGGCACGACGAAAAAGCTTTGCGAACAGCTAAAAGCGGAATGCGACATCGAAGAGATCAAAGAACTTACAAAGCGAAGCAAATTGCGCGCGATAATAGGCTGCGCCGCGGCGATTAGCGTAAAGGGGAGCGCTATAAGCTCTATAGCATCCGATGTAAAGCGCTACGAAAAGATCGTGCTCGCATGCCCGATTTGGGCGGGGCATTTAGCTCCGGCCGGGGTGGCGTTTTTACATAAAGCCGAGCTTGCCGGCAAAGATGTCTCCGTAATCGCGGTATCAAGCTCCGGAGCGGATTGTACCGAAGCCGTAAAAAAGGCGTTCGCGGCCTCCGGCGCAAATATGGCGGCCGTATATAGCGTAAAGAATACGGATAAGCCGGATTTCGCGTGGGTGCGCTGAAAAAGCCTATATTTGTAAACGGGGCTGGACACACGGTATAAATCCGCTATAATAGGATAGGAAGAGTGAAAGTGATTCGATGAGATTGGGTGGAAAGATATGTTCAGCCAGCTTTTCTTAGACTTCTTGCATGTACAGGGATTCCTGACGAATCAGCAAGTACGCGACGTTACCGAGCGCAAAAAGGTAGTGAAGGTTCCGATCGGGGTACTGATTGTTGACGCCGGCTTTATGACGCCCAAACAGGTCGAAGAGGTGCTCCGGATTCAGGCGACGCACGATCTTCGTTTCGGTGAAATCGCGATCATGAACGGCTTCATTACCGAAGAACAGTTTGCATCCGTTCTGAAAACCCAGCCGAAGGAGCACGTATATCTTTCGCAGGTCTTAACGGAATGGGGCTTAATGGACTTTGACGCGGTTCTCGAACAAATTGTCGCGTTTCAAGAGGCGTATTCGCTTTCAGACGAGCAGATGGCGCGTTTGATCGACAACGACGTGGAGGAATTCGTGGTTTCCGTCGGGCGAGTAGGCGAAGAATACGGCTTCTTCAAAGAATTCGCCATACAATTCTTAAAGGTTGTTACGCGTTTTGTAGACCGCAACGTACTTGTCCGCCCATCGTATCAGGCGCGTGAGCTGAAATATAAATATTTAGCGCATCAATCCTGCGCCGGCGACCGTAACGCGCTCTATTGCTGCTTTGAGCCAGATCCTGAAGGCATGCTGACGTTCGCGCGGCTTTATTCCAAGCAGCCGGTTATGGATATCGACGAGCTGGCAAAGGATTCGATTTGCGAGTTCCTCAACTGCGTCGACGGTCTGTTCGTTACACATCTTTCAGACGAAGGCATTGCAGAATACGAAATAGAACCGCCCGTCTTTAGTGAAGACGGCGTTGTTTCGGCTGAAAAGCCGTTTTGTGTGCTTCCGTTTTGGCTCCCATGCGGCGAATTTACAATTTTCGCCCCCATGCAGGAGGCTGCGGAGCTTTAGCTTTCGGGTTCGGGAAAGCCGTATGCCGCTTTCTCCGATTGTGGACATGGCGCTAAAGATATTTGGGAGGGATCTGTGGCTACTTTCGTTTTGATTGACGATTCCTTGGTTGCGCGCACATTTCTTCGGCGCGTGCTGGAGGACGAGGGGCAGTCGGTCGTTGGCGAGGCGGAAAACGGACTTACGGGGTACGATTTGTACGCCAAATGCAAGCCGGATTTCGTAACGATCGACATGACTATGCCCGTGATGGGAGGCATAGACTGCCTAAAGCGCATCGTCGCGGAGTTTCCGGATGCGCGGCCGATCGTCGTTTCTTCCGTCGG
>DBDD01000306.1:2597-4571 GCA_002293365.1 Christensenella sp. UBA941
AAAGAAGTCATCAAGAGTTTATAGCTAATCTGAACTACCGGGAATTATTGAAACCGTTGCGATAAGGCGTCCTGTAAAACGCGGGAAAGGCTTAGGCCGGATTGTATAGCCTTGTCGTCCATCCATTTTGGGATGCTGACGGTACGTTTTATTGCGCGCCTGTCTTTTGCCTCTATGCGAATTAAATTTACAAATTCGCCGTTATTGACGACGATATTTGTTCCTGGCGATGCTTTTGGGACTTCTTGCTCGATGTCCAACAAATACGCGATCCACTGCGATAATGCGTTTTGCGCCATGAATAAAGCGTTTTCCAAGGATTTTCCTTCGGTAATGCATCCAGGCAAGTCTGGATAGGTTACAGTAAAGCTTCCGTCTGTATTTGGCGAGAAAATCGCGGGATAGACATATTCCATGGTCTGCCTCCTTTCTCTGCGCTTCATTCCAAAGACCTCCGCATCATGCATTAAGTATAATACGTAAATTACGTAAAGTAAAGAGTTGCGCCTTTTAGAAAACAAGCGTATAATATACCCTTGGCGCGGGCTTGCGCTTTGCCGGTTTGCGTTAAGGACGTTATTTTATCGAACCAGGAGGCCATATATGCTATCGTTTGACCAAGTGCGATCGACCGACCCGGAAATCTACGAGGCCATGATGAAAGAGCTTGAGCGCCAGCGCGACCATCTCGAGCTTATCGCTTCTGAAAATTTTGTAAGCGAAGCCGTCATGCAGGCTATGGGCAGCCATCTTACCAACAAATACGCCGAAGGCTATCCCGGCAAGCGTTACTACGGCGGCTGCGCGTGTGTGGATATCGCCGAAGACCTCGCCCGCGAGCGCGCGAAAAAGCTATTCGGCGCGGAGCATGTAAACGTACAGCCGCATTCCGGCGCTCAGGCAAACTACGCCGTATATTTTGCGCTGTTGAACGAGGGCGATACGGTATTGGGCATGAACCTTGCCCACGGCGGGCACCTTACCCACGGCAGCCCCGTCAACTTCTCCGGCAAAAAGTACAATATCGTCCCCTACGGCGTGCGCGAATCGGACGAGACGATCGACTACGACGCCTTGCGCGCGCTCGCAAAGGAACATAAGCCGAAGATGATTATCGCCGGCGCGAGCGCCTATCCGCGCAAGCTCGAATTCAAAACATTCCGATCTATAGCGGACGAAGTCGGCGCGTATCTATTCGTCGATATGGCGCATATCGCGGGGCTGGTCGCGGCGGGGCTGCACGAAAACCCCGTGCCGTACGCGCATGTCGTTACGACGACTACGCACAAGACGCTCAGAGGCCCGCGCGGGGGCATGATCCTTTGCACCTCGGAGCTTGCCAACCAAATCGACAAGGCGATTTTCCCGGGCTCGCAAGGCGGCCCGCTAATGCACGTTATAGCCTCCAAGGCCGTCTGCTTCAAGGAAGCGCTTGAACCCGGCTTTAAGGAGTATCAGCAGCGCATAATCGACAACGCCCAGGCTCTTGCAAGCGGGCTTCAAAGCGAAGGCATCCGCCTCGTATCCGGCGGCACGGACAACCACCTCATGCTGGTAGACCTGACGCCCCAAGATAAGACGGGCAAGGAAATCGAAGCGCTGCTCGACGCCGCGCATATTACCGCCAACAAAAATACGATTCCTTTTGAAACGCGAAGCCCGTTTGTGACCAGCGGCATACGCCTCGGTACGCCGGCGGCGACGTCGCGCGGGCTGACTACGGAGGATATGGGCAAAGTTGCTTCATGCATAGCCAGGATAGTAAAAGAAGGGGATCAGGCTGTGGATTCCGTAAAGGCGGAAATATTGGCGATCATGGCGAAGTATCCGCTGTATAGCCAGGCTAGGTAAACGCAGATTAATCCGCATTGTAGGGACACTGCCTCCAGCGTCCCGGGGTTAAGTAGGGCAAGCCTAGTGCTTGCCCTACTGTTTTATGTTTTTCGGGCCGTTTTCAATAGTCTTCATCGGATA
>DBDD01000130.1 GCA_002293365.1 Christensenella sp. UBA941
TGCTGTCAGTCCAGGAGGTCGAGTCAGCTGGCGCTTCAACAGATCAAGAGGTAAGCCCATGAAGCGAGTTTTAATCGCGAACAGGGGTGAAATCGCCGTGCGCGTCATCCGCGCATGCCGCGAGATGGGCCTCGAAACCGTCGCTGTCTTCTCAGAACCCGACAGAGAAGCGCTCCACGCGCAGATGGCCGATACTGCCGTATGCATCGGCCCCGCCCCCGCCGCCAAGAGCTACCTAAATATGCAGGCGATACTCTCCGTAGCCGTCCAAACAGGCTGCAAGTTCATACATCCGGGCTATGGGCTATTATCCGAAAACGCGAAATTCGCGCGCATGTGCGAGCAATGCAATATTACATTCATAGGCCCGCCCCCCGGAGTTATCGAAGCCATGGGCGACAAGCTCAAAGCGCGTTTGACGATGATCGAGGCGGGTGTGCCCGTCGTCCCCGGCTCGAAGGGCCTGGCCGCAAACGTCGAACAGGCGCTTGAAGACGCCAAGGCCGCAGGCTTTCCTGTTCTCGTCAAGGCCGCCGCCGGCGGCGGAGGCCGGGGCATACGCCGGGTCGATTCCGAAGCGGAGCTGCCTCCCGCCATGGATTCCGCGCGGGCGGAAGCCGAAGCCGCCTTCGGCGACGGCTCCGTCTATATCGAAAAGCTGCTGTTTAACGCTCGGCATATAGAAGTCCAGATCATGGCCGACACGCATGGCAACGTCTGTCATCTATATGAGCGCGACTGTTCGCTCCAGCGCCGCCGTCAGAAGGTGCTCGAAGAAACCCCCGCCATGGGCCTTAGCGAAGAGCTGCGCCTAGCCATGGGCGAAAGCGCCGTCCGCGCCGCCAAGGCCGTAGGCTACGCAAACGCCGGTACCGTCGAGTTTCTACTGGATGATAACGGGAACTATTACTTCATGGAGATGAACACGCGTTTGCAAGTTGAGCATCCCATTACGGAGCTTGTGACTAACACAGACATCGTAAAGGAGCAATTGCGCGTCGCCATGGGCGAGCCGCTTTCGTTTACGCAGGAGGATGTGCGCCAGACGGGGCATTCTATCGAATGCCGCATAAACGCCGAGGACGCCGAAAAGAACTTCATGCCCTCCTGCGGGCGTATCGAAGTACTGCATATGCCGGCGGGGCCGGGCGTGCGCCTCGATTCCATGCTCTACGACGGCTGCGAAATCTCCCCGCACTACGATTCGATGGTCGCAAAGATCATCGTGCACGACAAGACGCGCCGAGACGCCATTGCCCGCATGAAACGAGCGCTGATGGAAGTTTCCGTTGAGGGCGTTACGCTGAACGCCGAGTTCCAGCTTGCGCTGCTGGATTTGCCCGACTTTGTGGAGGGGAAATATCATACGGGGACGATTGAGGGGTTGTTGAGGAGATAATATATGCCATTATTCCAAAGAAAGAACCAAACGACGCTGGTCGTCGTGCGCGGCGCGCCAAGCGTAGAGGAGCGGCAGAACGTATCGGTCGGCGAGATTGCCGATTCGCCCAGTATCCCGTCGGGGATGTGGGAAAAATGCGCGAACTGCGGCTCCATAGTATATAACGAGGATTTGTTGCGCACTAATAAGGTCTGCCCAGGCTGCGGGTATCATTTCCGGCTTTCAGCGCTTAAGCGCCTAGAGCTTACCGCCGACGAGGGCACGCTGAACATTTTTAACGCCGAATTACGCGGCGGCGACCCGCTGGGATTCCCCGGCTACGCCGAAAAAGTCGAAAAGATGCGCGCCGCTACCGGCCTCGACGAGGCGATAGTCACCGCCGAGGCGCAAATCGGCGGTTACGATTGCGTCCTCGCGGCAATGGATTCGAATTTCATGATGGCTTCTATGGGCTATGCCGTCGGCGAGAAATTCGTTCAGGCGGCGGAAAAGGCGCTAAGCAAACGCGTGCCTTTGGTAGTTTTTACGGCATCGGGCGGCGCGCGCATGCAGGAGGGCATGGTGTCCCTTATGCAGATGGCGAAAGCGTCGGGCGCTGTCAGCGAGCTGAACGCTGCGGGAGTCCCGTATATCGTGGTATTGACCGACCCGACGACGGGCGGCGTGACGGCCTCCTTCGCCATGCTCGGGGATATCACCCTCGCGGAACCCGGGGCGCTTGTCGGCTTCGCCGGGCGGCGCGTAATCGAGCAGACGACGAAGACGTCGCTGCCTCCGGGGTTCCAGAGCGCGGAATTTTTACTGGAAAAGGGCTTTATCGACGCTATCGTGCCGAGGAACGAGCTTCGCGAAGCACTGATAAGACTGTTGGCTTTTCATAAGGGGGTGCGGCCATGAGCGCATGGGATAGGGTTTTAGCCGCGCGCGATCCGAAGCGGCCGACGGCAAAGTATTATATCGATCAGGCGTTCGACGGCTTCTTCGAGCTGCACGGCGATAGGCTTTTCGCGGACGACCCGGCGATTGTCGGGGGGCTGGCGTGGCTAAACGGCGTCGCCGTAACCGTTATCGGCCAGGAAAAGGGCGTAACGCCGCGCGAAAAGACGCTAAGGCGCTTCGGTTCGCCGAATCCGGAGGGCTACCGCAAGGCGCTTCGGCTTATGGAGCAGGCGGAAAAGTTCAATAGGCCCGTTATCAACCTCGTGGATACGCAAGGCGCGTATTGCGGCGTCGGCGCGGAGGAGCGCGGCCAGGGGCGCGCGATTGCGGACAATCTCATGCGGATGATGGCGCTGCGCGTGCCGACGATTACGGTAATATTGGGCGAAGGCGGCTCGGGCGGGGCGCTCGCGCTAGCCGTTTCCGACAGGGTGGCAATCCTTGAAAACGCGGTCTATTCGATTCTCTCGCCCGAGGGGTTTGCCTCAATACTCTGGAAGGACGCGAGTAGAGCGCAAGAAGCCGCCGAGACGATGAAGCTTACCGCCGGGGAGCTGAAAGCGCTTGGCGTTGTGGATGCGGTTATCATGGAACCCGGCGGAGACGCGAAGAATAATCCGCAGGCAGCGGCAGAAGCGGTTAAGGCATATATCGCGAAGGAGCTCGAAACGCTTGGAAAGCTGTCGGTAGAGGAGCTTGTTCAGGCGCGAAGGGCGAAGTTTCGCGCAATGGGGCGCTAATAACAATCAAGAAATGATTGTAATAGAAAGTAATCCTATGAAAACCCTTAAATCCGTCTGGCTCACCATATGCTATCCCTTGCTGTATCTCGGCGCGCAGATCATCGTGGGCGGCGCGTATACGATGTTTGCGTCGGTATGGGGCGCGCTCTTGGGAGTACTAACGAATCCGGGCGCGATTTTAGGCGATCCTTCGCGTCTTGAAGACGCGATCATGCAGAGCTACGACCCGCTTATTCCAACCGCGCTTTCGAGCGTCGTGGTTTTGCTTTCGATCTACTTCATCAACCGCTGGAAGTGGCGTGAATCCGGCTTCTTGCGTATGCCAAAGGGTATCGCCGCGTCGCTGCCGTTTTACGCGGCGCTGGGCATACTTGGGAACGCGGCGCTGAACGCCGTGATGAACCTCGTGGACGCGACGCGCTTCTTCCCGGAATATGACGAGATGATGGAGCTCGCTATGGGCGGCAATCCCGTGTTTCTAGTGCTTGCGATTGTTATCTTAGCGCCGCTGGTCGAAGAGCTGATCTTCCGGGGGCTGGTCATGGGGCATCTGCTTACGAAGATGAGGCGCCCGATGGCGATATTGCTCTCGTCCGTAATCTTCGGCTTAATACATTTGAACATGCTGCAAATACTGTACGCGGCGCTGATGGGCGCGCTTCTGGCGTTTATATACGTGCGCTCGCAGTCGATTTGGGCCGCGATCTTCGCGCACGCCGGGTTTAACCTCGTGGGCGTGATAGCGCAGCTCTTTATTGATGATATTGCATCGGCGGGGCTTGTGCTGATGCTGTTGTATGTGCTGTCGGTGGCGTGTGTAGTAGTGTTTTTGGTTGCGAGGGCTAGGCGGGGGAGGGAACAAATATAGGGGCGTGAAATATAGCCGCCCTATGGAGCAGTCTGAAATCTAAAGATAATCTGCTTTTCGCGCAGCCTTGGTTAGCAAATCGTATTCATTTAAGCTTATAAGAGCAAGATTCTTTTCGTCTTCTCGCGTGACGATCACAGCCTCGGATTCGTATATGGCCTTGTCGCAGCAGTCTTCAAAATTATCGCGAATTGTAGAGAAGTTTACCACTAACATATAATCACCCCTTGTACATTATATTGAGCTTAATCCGTACAAGAACATTTTTGTACGCTAATGATTCTGGCTAGTAGAGCGGGTACTCCAAGAATATCCCCGCCGGCGCGGGGAGCAGAAATCTTGCAACGTCGTTTTTTTGTAGTACTTTGGATCATCCCCGCACACGCGGGGAGCATTCCGCTTCCAGCAATTATCAGGGATCATCCTTGCTCGTGCAAGGAAATTATTACACATTATATCATTAGCGAACACAGTTTGGCCGAAATCGACAGCAATCGTCAATATTTCAAATTGATAATTGCTAGAAGTATACTCTATTATTATATAAGTGATATGTGATGAGTTTGCAAAAAAACGGCAGATTACCCGCATGGCGAGAAATGACCTAAACTAAACAGACATCAAAAACGCAAGCGCTTTTGATGTCTGTTGGCTAAGATTGATTCTATTGCTCCGCGACGGTATTTACATCTAGTATCAGCGCGATAGAGCCGTCGCCCAATATGGAGCTGCCCTCCATACCCGGAATCTTGCCGATCGTCTTGCTGATGTAGTTCGGCATGGGCTTGACGACCGCCTGCTGCTCGCCGACCAATTTGTCGGCAAAGAGGCAGTACGCGAAGCTGTCGTTTTCGATCATCATCATGATGCCGTCTTCAAAATTCGTAAGCGCTCCGGGCACGGAGAATCTTTCGTGCAGGCGTATGATCGGGTAGACCTCGCCGCGTATCATGATCATCTCCTGGCCGTCCGGATCGACTATAACGTCCTTCATATCGGGCTTGAACGATTCGCGGATTGTCAGCACTGGCAGGATATAGAGGTTGTTGGCGACTGTTATAAGCATGCCGTCGACGATAGCAAGCGTGAGCGGAATTTTGATCGTGATCGTCATGCCGTGGCCGGGCGTAGATTCGAGCGAAACCATGCCGCCGACCTTTTCGATATTCTTCACGACCACGTCCATCCCGACGCCGCGCCCGGAGAATTCCGTAACCTGTTCTTTTGTGGAAAAGCCGGGCAGCAATACGAAGTTGTACGCTTCGCGGTCGGTAATCTCGGCTTCGGGCTTGCTTGTTACGCCGTTGGCGATGGCTTTTTCGATTATCTTTTGGCGGTTCAGGCCCCTACCGTCGTCGGAGACGATAATGAGCACGTCGCCGCCCGTATTGCGCGCCTCAAGCGTAATACGCCCTATCGGGCTCTTGCCCGCGTCTTCGCGCTCTTGCGCCGTTTCCAGGCCGTGATCCATCGCGTTGCGGATAAGGTGCATCAGCGGGTCGGAGAGGTTGTCGATAATATTTTTATCGACCTCGGTTTCTTCGCCGACGAGAACGAGCTCTACGTCCTTCGAAACCTTTTTGCTCATATCCCTAACGATGCGGTGCATCTTGTGGAACGTACCCGAAACGGGTACCATTCGAATGCTCATGACTATATCCTGCAATTCGTCGGTAAGCTTGCGCAATTGGCGCGCGCTCTTTTCGAAATTGTCGAGCGTAAGGCCGTGCAAATCGGGGTTTTTCGTGACCATCGATTCGGTCGTAACTAATTCGCCCACGAGGTTCATGAGCTTGTCGAGCTTGGAGAGGTTTACGCTGATGAAGTTTTGCTTAAGGAACGCTTCGCCGGCGGTAGGCGAGCCTCCCGGAGCGGAAACGTCGCCCCCGGCGGCGTCTTCCTTGGCCTTGGCCCTGTCTTCAGGGCGCTTGCGCATGGAGGCGGGCAGCTCGTCGGAGCCGTCTTCGATGTTGTAAAAATCGAAGCTATGCAGGAACATCGTTTCGCCGACTACTTTTTTGAGCGTTTCCGCATCGCTGGAGGATTTCATGTAAAGCACGAAGCCGTTGGAGACAATTTCGGCGTCGGCGTCCGTCGCCAAAAGATCTTCCGGGACGCTTACGAGCTTAGAGCAGAAGTTTTGCAGCGAGTTGACTATGCCGAACGCGCGGATGTTTTCCATTTTGCAGTCTTTTTCGAAAAACGCGCGCAGCTTGTAGAAGCGGCCCGGCAGGTCGAACAGGTCTTCGCTTTCGTCGTCGTCATAATCTGAAAGGCGCTCTTCCGGCGGCGGCGTTTTGCGGCTTTTTAGCTGATTGAGGTAGCTGTTGATGTCGTCGATCAGGGAATCCGCCGCAGCGGCAGGATCTTGCCCTTCGGAGATTTTTGCGAATTCTATCTTGAAATAGTCGACCGACTGCAACACGATATCGAAAATCCGGCTCCAATCCGCGTTGCGCGGCCGCTTTTCACGGATATGGGAGAATAAATCTTCGACAGAATGCGCCACAAGTGCGATAGAATCGAAATTCATCATCGCGCTTGAGCCCTTTATGGTATGCATGACCCGAAACGTCTCGTTTATTTGATCGTCGGAGAGCGTTTCGGATTTTTCCGCCTCGACGAGTAAATTTTCTAGCTGCTCTATTAATGTCGAATTTTCGTAGAGGTATACTTCAAGCATCGGATCGTTGGGATTCATATATTCACCTTCTTACCAAGTTTACATAGCCAACAGAAGGGGAAGCGCTTACGCGAACTTCCCAAAAGCCGACAGAATGACGTCCTCTTTGAAGGGCTTGACGATAAACCCTTTCGCGCCCGACATAACGGCCTCGCGAACCATCGCTTCCTGGCCCATCGCCGAGATCATGATGACGTTTGCGCCCGCGTTAAGCTTCATGATTTCTTTGAGCGCCGCCAAGCCGTCCATTTCGGGCATGGTGATGTCCATCGTGACGATGTCGGGCGCAAGCTCTTGGAATTTTGCGACGGCGACCTTGCCGTTTTCCGCTTCGCCTACGACTTCAAAGCCGTTTTTCGTCAGCATGTTCTTGATGGACACGCG
>DBDD01000341.1:0-10342 GCA_002293365.1 Christensenella sp. UBA941
GGCGGGTTCCTGCGCTGCCGGAGCGGGCGCGGGCGCGCAACCAAACGCCATTGCGCAAATCATAACCAGTGCCAACGAGATCAACAGAGCTTTTTTCATTGAAAATGTCCTCCTGGTTTATTTATTTTAAGCGTTTCGCTTAAAACTCTTTCATTTGTTTAGATATTTCCAGCTTCGTCCAAGCATCTGCCCAGTACGTCCAATACAAGATCGATGTCTTTCTTTGTTATCACATACGGCGGCATAAACGTCATGCGGTTTCCGTAGTAGCTCGAAAGGTTTATTAGCACGCCGTATTCCAGCGCACGGCGAACGACGAACCCGGTCGCATCGGCGGCAGGTTCTTTTGTTTTGCGATCTTTGACCAGCTCGATACCCAGTCCAAGCCCAATGCCTTCTACGCAGCCAATAAGCGCCTGCCTCTTTTGCAGTTCCAGCAGCCCGTCTTTGAAGTATGCGCCCAAATCCGCGACTTGCCCGAGCAAGCCTTGTTCTTTTATAGTCCGTATCGTTGTCGACGCCGCCTTGCAGCCAAGGGCGTTGCCGTGCCATGTGCCCATATGCTTGTCCGGCTTGCCCTTCCAAACGTCCATGATCTCGCGCTTGCCCATTACGGCGGAAAGCGGCCATACTCCGGCGCTTAGGGCCTTTGATGTGACGATCATATCGGGCGTTACGCCATAGTTCTCTATACACCACCATTTGCCGGTTCTGCCCATGCCTATAGCAATCTCGTCCGCGATGAAAACGATACCGTATTCGTCGCAGATTTCACGAATGCCCTGGAAATACTCTTTTGGCGCGTAGACGCCGCCGCCGTGGAATTGCGCGGGCTCGACAATCAGCGTGGAGACGAGGTTCGTCTTTGTATTCGGGTCGTACAGGCCGTACTCCGGCGAGCGGAACATCTCCTTCAGCGCTTTTATGCAGAACATATCGCAGGATGGGTATTCCCTACCATAGAAGCAGCGGTAGCAATACGGGAACGGTATCCGTACGATGTCGTTTTTGATCGCGGGAACCTTTTCCCGGTAGTAGGCGCACGGCGTCGCGGACATGCCGCCGCTCATCCTGCCGTGATACGCGCCGTAATATGAAATGATGGCGTGCTGCGGCGAAGGCGTAGAGTATTCCGCAATTTGCAGCGCCAGCTCCACCGCCGCGCTGCCGCCAATCTCGGTATGCACCACGGCGTTGCCCAGCATATCACCCGGAGCTATGCTCGCCAGCTCTTTGACCAACTCCGCGCGCGGTATCGTAGGCATGTCCGCAACGTGCATCAGCTGATGCGCCTGCTTATAGACGGCATCGATTACGCCCGTCGGAATATGCCCAAGGCAAGACGCGGCGAAGGGGCCGTATGTATCGATATACTCGTTGCCGTCGGCGTCCCATTGCCTGACGTTATCCTGACGCTCGAAAACGGGTATACGATCCTCTCCGTCAAACGTCGCGCGCCAATAGGTACCGCCGCCTTCATATTCGAACAGATCTTTTTTCAGTTCCCTGGACTTAGGGCCCGGCACTTCGCGAAGCTCGCCGCACGATTTCCCCAAACAGTTTTTGCACTCGCCCTGTTCACACATACCTATCACTCCTGTTCTTCTAATTTTTCTGTTACGCCGCACCAAGAAGCTATCAGCAGCGCAAGCACCTTGGAATGCTCAAGCAGCTTATCTACGCAAACGTTTTCATTCGGCGCGTGAGCGTACATAATATCGCCCGCGCCAAACATAAGCCCCGGCGTGCCAAAATTATTCGACAGCAATCGCATATCCGTTCCCGCTTCAAAGCCGCAAATCTCAGCTTCTTCTCCCGTCGTATCCCTATAGCATTGCTTGGCAAGCTCGACAAACGGATGATCGGACGGCGTTTCCGCCGGTTCATATAGCAGCCCGAACCATTCAATTTTTGGCGGATGCTCCGCCAGCCAGCCGTCGCCATCGCACGCCGAGAACACGGCGCGCTCGAACATCGCCTTTACATCGGCGCTCTTTTCGCCGGGAACGTATTCAATGCAGCCTTCGAGCATGCACGTTTCGGCGACGCCGCTGGTAAACTGCCCGCCCCGAAAAATACCGAGCGTAACGGGCGCGCTTAGCGGATAGCCGCTGTACAGCGGATGTTTTTTGCAGATCGCCTCATTGCGGAAGGCTTCAAGCTCCTCGAGCTTACGCGCGATGAGCATGCCCTTCTCTATCGCGCTGACGCCTCTGTATTTTGTGCCGCCATGCGACGCTTTGCCCATTATATGTACGCGCCAAAACGCCGCGCCGCGATGGGCGGGGGCGATTTTGTTGGAGGTAGGCTCCGGATATATGGCCGCGTCATAATCCGTATAGCCGCGCAGTATGGACGCAACCGTACCGTTCCCGCCGTTTTCCTCGGCAGGCACGCTCATAACCGTCAGCTTGCCCTCCAAATCCAGCCCCAAATCCCTTAATACTTGAATCGCAAACAGCGTCGATGCCAATCCGCTTTTCATATCGCTCGCGCCGCGCCCAAACAGCTTGCCGTCGCGCTCTACGCACTTAAATGGATCGCTGTCCCATTTTTCGATGGGCTGCTCGTTCACAACGTCGATATGGCAGTTGATCAACAGGGACTTGCCTGTTCCACTGTTCGGACACGTCCCGCCGACCACCGGCCTGCCTTTAAAGCTCTCTCCGGTTTGGGAAAACAGCGCGCTTTCCTTCATTAGAGAGTCGTCCGGCTCCCAAAAATCAACCGACAAGCCAACTTCCTCCATCAAGCGGCGCGCGACTTCTTGTACGCCGCCCTCATGCCCTGTAACGCTGGGAACGTCAATCAGTTTAGCGCACATATCCACCAGCGTACGGCTATTTTTGTTGGCTTGCTCTTCAATTCTTCTTGTCAATACTCGAGAGTCCATATAATCTCCTTATAGCAAACGTTTGCGTTTCCGTATTATATTTGATGCAAACGTTTACGTTGTGATAACTCACTGCTCTTTTGCGCATAATCGCGGTCTGTTTGGAGTCTGTGCGAAATACTTCTTTAGTTCAATTCAACACCGGCGCGCAGGAATCCCTGACCTTTAATCTGGCGGGAAACGAAATGATCCTCGGTTGGCCGGTATATCTATTTTCAATTCTTTCTATCACCATTCGGGCTGATATTTCTCCCATCTGATGCAATGAACGTTCGATCATGGTCAAGCCCGGATTTAAATATGCCGCGAAATCAAAATCCTCAAAGCCAATAATCGAAATATCTTGCGGTATTCGCAGCCTCATATCCTTAATTGCTTTATACGCGCCGATGGTCATCAAGTTGTTGTGCGCCACGACCGCGGTAGGGCGGCGCTCCATATTTAGCAGCTTGATAGCGGCGAGGTAGGCTTCGGATTCATTTAGCGCACCGGAAAGCATGTACTCCGGACGTATATCAAGACCGTGCTCCGTCATGCCCTCCTTGAAGCCTTTCAAGCGTTCTCCGGCGACCACGTCTGTCGGCTGCCCATGAATCAAGGCAATGTTCTTGTGTCCCAGAGCGGCCAGATGCCCAACTTGCTGCCTCGCCCCGCCAATATTATCCATCGTCACGGTATCCGCCGTTATATTCGCTTTTTGCCTATCCAGCGCCAATATGCTTGTACCATAGTTTTTAAGCTTTTTAAGAGTGCTTTCCTGAGGGCCGACAAAGCTTGCGACAATTCCGGCTATGCGGTAGCTCAGAAAAAGATCGATCTGATCCCTCTCTTGTTTTACGCTTTCGTTGGTATTGCCTATTACGATGTTGTACCCTTGTTCCCGGCAGACCGACTCCAAGCCTTGGTATATCGTTATAAAAAACGGGTTGGCAAAGTTCGAAATTAAAAAGCCAATCGCCTTGGATTTTGAGGTTCTAAGCGTGCGCGCGTTATTGTCGGGTACATAAGCGTTCGCTTCCAATAGCTGCAAAATCCTTTGTTTGGTGTCGTCGGAAACTCCGGGCCGATTGTTGATCACCCTGGAAACCGTAGCTATAGAAACATCGGCTTGCTGCGCGATTGTCTTTTGATTCATTGCGATCCTCCGTTTATGCCGCAGCACAACAATCGATGTAATCGTTTACGTTCGCAATCATCAACGCTTTTGTTTGTGGGCTCATTATAGCTCACGCCCATTTTACTGTCAACATCTTTTTTTGGGTCGTGAAAACTTAGCAAACGCTATCCACTTTCATTTTACCGGAACGTATCCTGTCGCATCGACTAGATATTGCCCTTGAGGCGACAATATCCAATTGATTAGTTTGTCGATATTTTCTGTGCGTTCTTCGTTCAAATACGCTCCGCCGCGCTTTGCCGTAACGGCGTAAAAATCTTCCGCCAGCGGATAAGCGCCGCTCGCGATATTTTCACGCACAGGCGCGACGCCGTCGATGGAGAGCAGCTTGATCTCGCTCTCGCCTACCATATCTTTTATATAGAATAAGAACGAATACCCGAGCGAATTGTTGTAGTTCCGGTACGACGCGACGCGCTTAACCATACCTATCATCAGGTTGAAAACATCCTCTTCCGGCGCTTTGACTAGCGGAGAGCCGTCCAGAACCTTTTCCAGCATCGTCTGGCTGCCGGAGCTGTCCGGGCGCTGATACGCGCGAATAGCGCCGTTACCGCCGCCTACCTCTTGCCAGGACGTAACATCGCCCGCGTAGATGCGCTTTATATCGGCCAAGGAAAGGTTCTCGGCAGCATTTCTGCTGTTTACAAAGAATATGAACGCCTCGCGCCCAATGGGCGTAAGTATGAGCTCCAGTCCCCTTTCTTCCGCCATCGCCCGCTGCTCGTTTGAAACGCCCATGAGAAAGACGACGTCGGCATAGCCGTCGAGCAGGTTTTGAAAGGCTTGAGGCGTAGTCGAACAGGCGACCAGCGTCCCGTGCTCCGGATCGTCTGCTCCCAAAGCGTAGTAGGGCGAATAATTCCCTTCCGGATACGAGGCGCGTACGAAAGCCGAGTAGAGCGGGTACAGCGCCGTGGCCCCGTCCATACGCGGCAGGTTTTCAGTCAGCTTCAGCGTCGATACTTCGCTCAGCGTTTTCACTTTCGTAGACGGCGTATCCGAATCGAGGTCGCCGAATGGCATATATTGATACAACTGTACATCCTGCTCGGGGATTTCCATAATCGAGCGCTTGTATATTTCCGGCCCCGCGAAAACGGCGAAAACCAGCACGACCGCGCCCGCTATGGAAATCGCGGATATGCGCCGGGTCTTCGGCGTAAACAGCCTCCATACCATCAATATACCGATCATGAATACGCCGCCGCACGCCACAAGCGGCAGCCACATGCCGTGCATTCCTAAGCTATCCTGCAGCACCAGCATAGACAGCGCCAGCGAAAAGAGGAAAAGGCTAAGGGCGCTGAGCACGCACAATAGCGTCTTTACGACGACGTTTTTGAGAAAATAAGCGGCGACGAGGGAGGCAAGCCCTATTAGCGCCAGTATAATAAAGATAACCGGCATTCCTGTTATCCTCCTATGCAGAATTGCTTCATTATAAGCCAATACTTAGTTTTAAAACAAGCTTTCCCAACATATGCCTGCATATTGCTTTAATAAATATTGATAGGCCGGCGAAACGCCGCAAAAAGGATAAATCAGCACGAAAGGCGAAATTAATACGTATATTTATTTGAGAATACTAAGAACCAGCAAGGAGTTTAACATAGCTATGCTTGTGAATGAAACCCTGAACGTTATCATGTCGCGCAGGAGCGTGCGCGCTTATAAACCCGATCCTGTTCCGCAAAACGCGCTGGCGTCCATACTGGAAGCCGGAGGAGCCGCGCCGTATGTCGTGCCAAAATCCAGATATTGCGCAGTAATTCAGGATAAAAGCCAAATCGAGCGCCTAAGCAAGGCCGCGAAAGAGCAAGGTGTTAAAATCAGCGATTCGCACCGTGAGCTTTTTTCCGCGCCCGGCTTTGACGGCACATACGGCGCGCCGGTCGTCATAATCGTCGCGGGCAATGAAAAAACTCCGCAGTACGAAGCGGTATGCGGCGCTTCCGTTCAAAACATGCTCCTGGCCGCCAAGTCGCTGGGCATAGCTTCCTGTTGGGTTTACTTCCCCATCTTTGCCTTTCATGGAGCGCAGGAAGTGCTTTGGCGCAAGGAGCTGCGCATTCCGGACGGCTATAGGCCATGCGCCGCGGTATTACTGGGATACGCGAAAGAGTGAATTCTATCCACAAATGAAGGAGACGCATATGAAAAGCTACGATGTCCTAATCATAGGCGCGGGGCCCGCGGGAATATTTACGGCCCTGGAGCTGATTCGCCAAGGGAAAAAGCTAAATATCGCCATCGTCGAAAAGGGAGTACGCATCGAAAAGCGGAGCTGCCCCAAGGTCGTAACGAAGCAATGCGTAAATTGCAAGCCCTACTGCCATATCACCACCGGCTTTTCCGGGGCCGGCGCGTTTTCAGACGGCAAGCTTTCGCTTTCCTGCGATATCGGCGGCGAACTGCCCTCGCTGATCGGCGAGGAAAAGGCGCAGGATCTGATCGACTACGCCGATAAAATTTATCTGGAATTCGGCGCGGGCGACAAGGTCGAGGGCATTGGCAACGACGACAAGGTTAAAAATATTCGCAAGCGGGCGATTCAAGCCGGGCTGAAGCTCGTCGACTGCCCCATACGGCATTTGGGCACGGAAAAAGCCCAGGAAATCTACGGACGCATACAGGAATACCTTCGCGAAAACGGCGTCGAGCTCCTATTCGAAACGTGCTGCGAGAATATCATTTTGGACGGCGAAACTTGCCTCGGCGCGTATATAACGGATAAAAAAGGCGTTCAAGACGAAATACGCGCGCGGCATACGGTCGTCGCGACGGGCAGACGGGGCGCGGACTGGCTGGAAAAGCTATGCGCCGAGCACGGCATCGCGCACAGCCCCGGCACGGTCGACGTCGGCGTGCGCGTAGAGGTGCGCAACGAAATCATGGAGGACGTGAATAACGTCCTATACGAATCCAAGCTTATCGGCTTTCCATCGCCGTTTAAGGACAAGGTGCGCACATTTTGCCAAAATCCCGGCGGCTTTGTGAGCCAGGAAAACTACGATAACGACCTCGCTGTCGTAAACGGGCACTCATACAAAGAGCGTAAAACACAGAATACAAACCTGGCAATATTGTGCTCGCACAATTTCATTCACCCGTTTAACCAGCCTATCGCCTACGCCCAAAAAGTCGGCGAGCTGACAAATATGCTCGGCGACGGCCATATACTCGTACAGCGCTACGGCGATATCCTCGCCGGCAAGCGCACATGGCAGGACGAGCTGGTTCGATCCAACGTTCGCCCAACTCTAATAGACGCCGTGGCCGGGGATATAACCTCCGCTATGCCCTATCGCTCGATGGTGAATATCATCAACTTCATACAGGCCGTGGATTTGGTCGTACCGGGCTTCGCCTCCACGGAAACTTTACTCTACTCTCCGGAGCTGAAGTTCTACAGCAACCGCGTAAAGCTGGACGAAAACCTGCGCACGAGCATCGAGGGCCTTCACTGCCTGGGCGATTCCAGCGGCTGGACGCGCGGCTTGATGATGTCCTCCGCCATGGGCGTGCTTATGGGAAGATTGCTGATATCTATCACCGCCCGTATAATTCCGTCAGCTGTCGCATCTCCCCAGCCAGTTCGGGCGTAAGGTCGCCCTGAACGGCGCGCCAGCGCCAATTGCGCCCGCCAACGGTTGAAGGTATGTTCACCCTTGCTTCGCTGCCGAGGCCCAGCCAGTCCTGGAGCGGCACGACAGAAAGCTTTGCCTGATTTTGCAGCGCGAGGCGAATCATAGCGCGGGGCAGCGCCTCCGCGCTGTCAACACCGGTATAAGCCATGGCGTTGGCCACGGCGTCCTTGGGCGCGTTTTGGGCCCAGCCCAGTACCGTGTCGTTATCGTGCGTTCCGGTAAACACCACATCCCCATGATCGTAGCTAAACGGGCTGTAGTCGCCCGGTTCCCTCGAATCGAACGCGAATTGAAGCACCTTCATGCCTGGATACCCGGATTCGCGCAAGAATTCGCGCAGTGCCGGCGTGTGAAAGCCCAAATCCTCCACTATGACGCGCGCGTACGGCAGCGATTGCTTCACGGCGCCGACAAAGGCCATGTCCGGCCCATTGCGCCAGCGCCCTTTAACGGCGGTGCTGCCAAATGGAATGGCATAGTAGCTTTCTAGCCCACGGAAATGATCGATACGCAGCACGTCATAAAGCTCAAAGCTCGCGTGCATGCGCTTTAGCCACCAAGCGTAGCCGTTTTTCGCCATAGCGTCCCAGTCGTACAGCGGATTGCCCCAGAGCTGGCCTTCCGCCGTAAAGCTGTCGGGCGGGCAGCCCGCTACCTCAAGGGGCGCGGCGTTCGGCCCGAATTGACAAAGCTTCTTGTCCGCCCAAACGTCGGCGCTGTCCATCGCCACGTAAATAGGTATGTCGCCGATAATCTCGACGCCTTTTTTGTTCGCGTACGCGCGCAGCGAGCGCCATTGGCTAAAGAACAGATACTGTACGAAGCGATGATATCGGATATCCTTTTCAAGCGATTCTCTTAGGGCGCTAAGCTCTGCGGAGTCGGCCATTTTCAGCCCGTCGCGCCATTCGACCCATGAACGCCCGCCTTCCGATTGCTTTATCGCCATGAAAAGGGCGTAGTTATCCAGCCAAAAATCATTATCTTTGTTGAACGCCGCAAGTTCCGGCGCGTCCTTGAAGCGGGCAAAGGCCTTGCGCAAAACCCGTTCCCTATTTCTATAAAGCAATTCGTAGGAAACCGAGCGCGCGTCGCCGCCCCAATCGAGCGCCTCGTACTCTTCGCGGCGGACAAGGCCTTGCGCGCATAACGCGTCCAGGTCGATGAAATACGGATTGCCCGCGAACGCGGAAAAACTTTGGTAGGGGCTGTCGCCAAAGCTTGTCGGCCCAAGCGGCAGTACCTGCCAGTAGCGCTGGCCGGCGGCGGCCAGAAAATCTACCCAGCGCCGGGCATTGTCGCCGAGCGTCCCTATGCCATAGGGCGAAGGCAGGCTGCTTACCGGCAGCAATACGCCCGCCGCGCGGCGAGGGATATCTTGGCGCTCCATAACGCTAACCCTTGACCGCGCCGGCTGCGACGCCCTTAATGATATATTTCTGGCACGACAGATAGAACACTACAACAGGAATTACCGCCATGACAAGACAAGCCATGATCGCGCCCATGTCGACCCGTCCGTAGCTGCCCTTCATCATCTGTATGGTCATCGATATCGTTTGGAACCGCCTTTGATCGAGCACGAGATATGGCAAAAGGAAGTCGTTCCAAATCCACATCGTTTGCAATATGCCCACGGAGATATACGTCGGCTTAAGCATCGGCAGCACGACCTTGAAGAAGATGCCAAGCGGCGAACAGCCGTCTATCATCGCGGCCTCTTCGATTTCCACGGGGATACTCTTTACGAAGCCGCAGAACATGAATACCGCCAGCCCCGCCCCGAAGCCGAGGTAGACGATTATAATCCCCCAAGGCGTATTGAGCTTTAATATATCCGCCGTCTTGGAAAGCGTAAACATAACCATCTGGAACGGCACGACCATCGAGAATACGCAAAGCGTATACAGCAATTTCGTAACGCGGTTTTTCACGCGCGTTATGAACCAGCCGAACATCGAGCAGAATATCAAAATCGCCAGCACCGAGCCGACGGTTATGAGTACAGTCCAGCCAACGCCCTCCAGGAAGTCGTAGTCCTCTATGCCGACGGCGTAGTTTTCCAGCCCCGCGAAGGCCTTTTCGGAGGGCAGCTCGAAGGGTTCGAGGCTGATATACGCGCGTTTCTTGAAGGAGTTCATTATAATTATCAAGATCGGGACGACGTAGATGATGGCCGCGGCGGCTAAAGCGATTGAAGCCGTCCATCGGAAAGCCTTTCTCTTTGCGTTCATTGCTGCACCTCCCTTTCGCGGGTAAACTTTAGCTGCAAAAGCCCTATTGCCACCACTATTACGAAGAAAATAACCGCCTTGGCCTGGCCTACGCCCTCGAAGCCGGGGCGGGCATAGAACGTATTGTAGATGTTCAGCGCCAGCATCTCGGTCATTTTTGCCGGCTCTCCGGCCGTCAGCGCGAGGTTCTGGTCGAAGAGCTTAAAGCCGTTAACGACAGTGAGAAACGTGCAGATGGTGATGGCTGGCATCATCATCGGGATCGTCACGTGCCGAAGCCTCTGGCGGCTGTTCGCGCCGTCCATCTCGGCGGCCTCTTTCATTTCTCCCGGTATGGACTGGAACCCGGCGATATAGATGATCATCATGTAACCGATCTGCTGCCAGC
>DBDD01000341.1:10404-11787 GCA_002293365.1 Christensenella sp. UBA941
CCGCCGATGAGATTCGGCATGAAGAAGACCGTTCGGAATACGTTCGTGCCCCTAAGGTTTTGCGTCAGCGCCATGGCGAGAAAGAACGCGAGGATATTTATAAGAATCAGGCTCACCGCCGCAAACGCGACTGTAAACCAAAGAGAATGGGAATATGTAGCGTCCGCGAAGGCCCTAGTATAGTTCTCTATGCCGATAAACGTCGCGTCGGTGACGGTCGAAAAATCGCAGAAGGACAGCCACAGCCCCTGGACAAACGGTACGATAAAGCCGATAGTGAAGGCGGCGAATGTGGGAATTATGAATATAGGAAAATAGCGCTTAATGGCCTTTTCCATGGTATCCCTCCTTTAACCCTAAATTACAGCAAAACAAGGGATGCTTGTAGGGGCGATCGCCCTCGATCGCCCGCGACAATTAACACGCGTTCGCGCATATCACGGGCGACCGGGGCGCTCGCCCCTACACAAGAATTGGTTAGCCGTTTATCAGCGCGTATTCGGAGGCCCAGCCGTCCACAAACGCGGCAACCACGCCGTCCCAATCGCCGGTACCGGCGGAATAGGCGGTCAGCGCCGAGCCGAGGGCGTTTTTCCATTCCTCGCTGGGCATGGTCGGGAAGTTCCAGGATACGGGTACATAGCCGTCCGCCACGTTTTGGTTCGCAATGTTGACCAGCGGGTTCGCGGCGGGCAGGTTGTTCTTAAACGGGATTACGAAGCCCATGTCCTCGCACAGCGCCTTTGTGCCCTCGGGGGAAGTTACGCACCAGTACATGAAATCCAGCGTCGCTTGAATATCTTCCGGAGCGGCGTTTTTATTCACGCACCAGTAGTTCTCTGTGCCCGTGCAAAGGCCTTGGCTCTCTTCGCCCGGGGCGCCGATGTAGATCGGGATCATGCCGAGGTTATCGTCGCCGAGGTCGGCGAGGTCGCCATAGGCCCATGTGCCGTTTTGATAGAATACGGCCTGTTCCGTTAGCATTTCGGCTACGGCGTCTTCGCCGGTCTTGGTGCTAAGCAGATTCGGGCTTGTGGTGGAGTTGTTGATGTACAGATCCCATATCATTTTGTAGTTGTCGAGATATGTGCCTTTGATCGCGGTGGTCGTGCCGATACCGTCGGCCAAGTATTCGTAGTAGATGGGCATATTGGCCAAGTGGGTCTTGAAGCGCCAGTCGGAGGAAGCTTCCATGCCCGCCGACGAGAACGCCGCAAATCCCAGCTCGCTGGAACGGGCTGTGATGTCCTCCGCTACGGCCTTGAGGGTCGCGAAGTTCGTTATGTCCGCCTGGGTGTAGCCCGCCTGCTCCAACAAAGCCTTGTTGTAGATGATGCCGTAGGTTTCCACGACGTAGGCGATGCCCGCGATAGCGCTGCCGTC
>DBDD01000341.1:11872-12003 GCA_002293365.1 Christensenella sp. UBA941
GCGACTTCGGACATGAGCGTCTGCTCATATGTGCCCGAAGCGGCGGTGATAACCGTCACTTCTATGCCCGTCTGCTGGGTATAGACGGCGGCGAGATCCTGCCATTGCTGATCCGCCTCGGGCTTGAAGTT
>DBDD01000186.1:0-2338 GCA_002293365.1 Christensenella sp. UBA941
TTTTCGCTTTCATCCCAACCGCGTTCCTGCGCCCGGCCTTGTCTGACCAAAGCGCGTTAGCACGGCCCCCGCCGCTCTCGCGTTCGTTCCTCCGGGACGAACATAGGCAAGAGCATGGCGGGGGCCGGTATCCGGTTGGCTGCGATATTCGGATTTCAAGGTGCGATGACATTGTGTTCCCGCCATAATTATTGTCGCGCATATCCGTTGCAAAGTAAAGCGATTAAGGCTATACTTATAGTTGTTACAAGTAAGCATGGATTGCGCCACAACATATTCCTGCTAATACTTCGGAGGATTTCAAAATGGATTTCGATTTTACCATCCGAGACATGAATTTAACGCGAATTGTATTCGTTCTCACGCTTGACCGCAAGAAAATGACGGAGCGGATCGTGATCGCGGAAACAGGCGATGCGATATTGCGCTTGGAGCAAAACGCCGGGGATGTTATCTACGATCAAACCCGCCCGCTCGGAGAATTGCTGACCGGCTTCGAGGCTGACCCAGACAGGCGGTGGAACGCAAACGCCGCGCGGCTGCACGAAAGCTACGGCAAGGTATTTCCGTTTGAGCGGGCGCGCTGGAAAGCGGTTAAGCCCTGCGCTGATTTTCTACGTGAGAAATACGAAAGCGGGGAACCGTCCGCTATGTTCGCCGCCATGCGGACATGGGAAGCTTATTTGAATTGCTATCACATGGGCCACGGCCCGGAGCGGTTCCTTGAACGAACGCTGCCGCTTTACAAGCCGTTTTCACGCTCTTTGGGATTATGGCAGGAGCGTCCGGCAAGTGCGCTCTCGGACGCGGCGCGGCCCGCAGATAGCCAAGTTGAACTTTGGTATCCTGCAAGGAAGCGGCCTTTTGAGTGCGTCGCCGCGTATGCTTCCTTTCAGCCATTGATTTACTACTATCTGCACCGAATAGAGGAATGGCGCTTCGCTTTCCAAGAGTGTAAGGCTTGCGGACGTATATTTCTCGCGAAAAGTCGCCATCGCGAAATATGTGGCGAGGGATGCAGGAAAGCCCAAGCCGTTGAGTCAAAACGTAAGTTTGACGAGCGCGCGAAGGGCGACATGCTGGAGCGCGTTCACGAAACGGCCTATTATTACTGGTACAACCGGCTCCGAAAGCTGAAACGGCAGAAGGAACCCGACGAGGAAAAGATCGCGGCGGTTGCGGCGGCGTTTGAGGTTTTCCGGGCCGAGGCGGTAAAACGCAAGGCCGAGGTCAAGCAGGGCGAAAGCAAGCTGGCGGACTTTTCGGCATGGCTGATCGAACAGCAGGATGAGATCGACCGGCTTACCCTACTTTGAGCCACGCCTACTTTTCGGAGATGATGTGTCCCGAATTAGCCGTGACTACCTATGACGGAATGCCCTAAAACAGAGGGTTTCGGGGCGCGGATTTCGCGTTTTCGAGGGGAAGGAAGGGTTTCATACCAGCCCCCCTCCGAACGGCGATTTATGCGCTACAAGGCCGCTCTGTGCCGATTAAAAACGGCTTGAAGAAACACGCTGTTTTTGATAAGCTCATCTTAAACGGTGGATAAGACAAGCGGACGCGGCGCTGTATCTGAGCGGCAACGCCGCGCCCAATGAGTTCTGTGTCGTTTCCGTTTGCCCGGTAAACGCCCTCCTTTCCCGCGAAACCTCGCCAAATCGCTACAGATGGGCCGGTCGCGCTTGTATTTTGAGGCACAAAAAATTAAGTACCCTTTACAGAGTACATCTTCGTCCGCGTAGTCCGCGTTAATCTCAAGCGGATTAAGATAATGCTCCGACACCGGCGAAAGCTTTATGACCTGCCCGCCAAGCCGCTGAACCAGCGGGAAATATTCGGACTCGGGATCGCTGATAATGATATCATCCTGCGTAAGAAGATAGACATTCGTTATCTCACGCTTTGCCGCGAAGGATTTACCCGAGCCCGGAGTGCCAAGCACCAGCCCGTTCGGATTTTTAAGCAATTTCCTATTCGCCATGATTAGGTTGTTGGAAAGCGCGTTTAGGCCGTAGTATAGAGCCTCGCCGCTTTGGAACAATTCGCAGGTCGTGAAGGGGACGAATATCGCCGTGCTGCTGGTCGTGAGTCCGCGCTTGATCTCGATGCCGTTGTACCCGATGGGAAGCGAGGACATTAGGCCCTGCTCTTGTTGGTAGTCGAGGCGTTTGAGCGCGCAATTGTATTTTTGCGCGATGCCGGACGCGGCGAAGATATTGCTGTCCAGTTTTTGCTTCGTTTTCGCCGTGTTCAGCACCAACAGCGTAACGAGGAACATACGTTCGTTGCGGGACTGCAAATCCGTGAGAAGATTCTGCGCCTCCTTGCCGTAGGT
>DBDD01000186.1:2378-2587 GCA_002293365.1 Christensenella sp. UBA941
TCGAGGTCGGAGAGCTTCCGCTTGACCGCTTTTATCGCCGCCGCTTGGTCGATGGAGCGAATATGAATGTTCACCATAACGGCGCTGTCGAGGTCGAGGAAATCCGCCAGCATCCGATCCGTCAATTCCGGGGCAAGAATCTGGACGAACGACACGGCGCCCACAGTATCGCCCATGCGGAAGGTGCGGCTGTCGGAGAAATTGAAGCC
>DBDD01000189.1 GCA_002293365.1 Christensenella sp. UBA941
AAGCCCGCGCCGCCGCGGCCGCGCAGGCCCGAGCGCGATATGATATCGATGACCTCATCCGGCGTCTTTTCGGCAAGCGCCGTGCCGAGCGCTTCGTAGCCCTGTACGGCGATATAGTCGTCGATTTGCTCCGGATCGATGATGCCGCAGTTGCGAAGCGCTATGCGGATCTGGGAATGGTAGAAGGGAATGTCGCGGTGCTCCGAAAGCTTTTCGCCCTTAATCGGCTCGACGTAGAGCAGCCTCTGAACAGGGCGGCCTTTGACGGCGTGTTCTTTTACGAGCTCTTCAGCGTCTTCGGGCTTGACTTGGACGTATAAAACGTTGTCGGGATAGACCTTTACAATCGGGCCCTGCTCGCAGAAGCCGAAGCAGCCGGTTGTGACGACCTGAACTTCGTTTTCCAAGCCTTCGCGTTTGAGAACCTCGCGAAGGTTCGTGATAATCTCGTTGCTGTTGGAGGAAACGCAGCCTGTGCCGCCGCAGACAAGCCAATGCATGCGATAGCTCATGCTCTGGGCACCTCCCGTCCGAGAATGGCGTTATCGACGAGCTCGCCGTTCATGATGTGCTTTTGGATGATTTCACGCGCGCGCGCTTCGTCTACGTTGGCGTAGCGCAAAGGCTGCTTGCCTGGCTCGCGGATCTCGACCAGAGGCTCGGCGTAGCAGTACCCAAGGCAGCCCGTGGCGACGACGGAGACGTTTTGAACCGCGTTCTTCTCGATTTCATCGAGCAGCGCGCTCATGGACTTGCGAGCGCCAGCGGCGATACCGCAGGTCGCCATGCCGATAGCTATGACGGTTCTGTCGGGATTTTCGCCGGTCGTACGCAGGTTTGTGTTGCTTTTGGCTTGCTCGCGGATCTTTTTAAGCTCTTCGAGCGATTTAACTTTACTCATTTTGCGTTACCTCACTTTGGCCATTTGTTCTTCGACGATGTTCTTGACGTCCTCCACCTGTACGCGCCCGTAAACCTGGTCGTTGACCATGACGACCGGCGCGAGCCCGCACGCTCCGACACAGCGGATCGCGTCCAGCGAGAACTGTCCGTCTTCCGTGGTTTGCCCGGATTTGATACCCAAATCCTTTTCAAACTCATGCAGGATGTTCTCCGATCCGCGTACGAAGCAGGCCGTGCCAAGACACACGTTCACGCAGAACTGGCCGCGCGGCTCCGTTTTAAGGAACGAGTAGAACGTGACGACGCCGAAAACGCGTGAGGCCGCGATTTCGAGTTTTCTGGCGACATGCTGCTGAAGTTCCTGGGGCAAGTAGCCAAAGATTTCCTGTGCCTTATGCAAGACGGCGATTAGTATGCCGCGCTTGTTCGGGAAGGAATCGATGTACTTGTCCAGCTCCTCGTAGAGATGCGCCTGGGAATCTGTTGCGCCCAAATCAAAATACCCCCTCGTTAGCTTGTTTTCTATAAATATACGGCTTAAGCTGCTTGTATTGTATCAACAAAGCCCCGTAAATACAACAGTTTACAAAAACTTTGTTTAAAAAATATCAATATGCGGGCTGTCAAATACCACCAACATGTAGGGGCGAACTGTGTTCGCCCGTGGCCTAAGATAAAGGCTCGCGGATATCACGGGCGAACACAGTTCGCCCCTACAGAAATTCAATCTACTATACCGCCCCGCAGCACTTCTTATACTTCTTCCCGCTGCCGCACGGACAAGGGTCGTTACGGCCTATTCCGTCTTCGTTTCTAAAGACCTTTGCCGCGCGGAATTCTTTCGTAATGCGCCTGCGCTCTTCGAGAGGGAGAATATCCTCCCATTGCGGCATGGCGATAAGCCAGTCGGCCTTGGCGTCGAGCATATTGTAGTACAGCTTTTCGAAGTCTATAGGGATCGAAACGTTTGTATCCGCCTCGGCCTTTTCCAGTTCGTTAGGCGTGACAAGGCTCGTGTTTATGCCGTCCAAAAAGCCGATGAACATCTCGTTGCTCGCGCCGAAATCTTGCGCAAGCGCCTCGACCGTACCGGAGAACGTCTTATCCCGCTGAGTCAATAGCCGGTCGTAAAACTTCTCTTCCTCGTCGAAATAGCTTTGCCAAAATCTTTCNNAGCCAGCCGTCGTATAAGCTCATGCCGTTCCTCCTTAAAATATGACCCAATATTGTAGGGGCGGATGGTGATCCGCCCGCAAACTAGGCTCGGGACGATTGCCATCGTCCCCTACAATGCGCTGCCTAATCTCTCGCGAACCTGCCTTATAAACCCTTCCGTGCTTTCAATCCGGACGTTTTCGAGCGAACATAGCCCCGCTAGGTCTTTTGTCATAATGCCCGCCTCGATCGTTTCAAGCGCGGCGTCTTCGAGTCTTTGGGCGAAAGCCGAAAGCTCGGGCAAGCTATCCAGTTCAGCCCGCTTTTTCAGCGCGCCCGTCCAGGCGAAGAGCGTGGCCATGGAGTTCGTGCTCGTATCGCCGCCTTCCATGTGCCGGTAGTAGTGCCGCGTAACGGTGCCATGTGCGGCCTCGTATTCGTAGTGTCCCTCGGGCGTAACGAGTACGCTCGTCATCATCGCGAGCGAGCCGAACGCCGTGGCGACCATATCGCTCATTACGTCGCCGTCGTAATTTTTGCATGCCCAGACGAAGCCGCCCTCGGAGCGGATTACGCGCGCGACGGCGTCGTCTATCAGCGTATAGAAGTATTCGATGCCCGCTTCTTTGAACTTTTTCGCGTAATCGGATTCGAATATTTCCGCGAAAATGTCTTTAAAACGATGGTCGTAGAGCTTTGAAATCGTATCCTTCGTGGAGAACCAAAGATCCTGTTTCACGGATAGCGCGTAATTGAAGCAGCTGTGCGCGAAGCCGCGTATGGATTCGTCCGTATTGAACATGGCTTGAATTACGCCGCCGCCGGAAAAGTCGTGTATCGTTTCGCGGAAGCGCTCGCCCGATTCGCCGGTAAAGATCAGCTCCGCCTTGCCATTATTCGGCACTTGGTATTCCGTGGCGGAATATACGTCGCCGTAGGAATGGCGGGCTATGCTTATAGGCTTTTTCCAAGAACGAACGGACGGCTCTATGCACGATACCGTGATGGGAGCGCGGAATACGGTTCCGTTCAGCATGGCGCGGATCGTGCCATTCGGGCTCTTCCACATCTGTTTAAGCGAATATTCCTGTACGCGCTGGGCGTTGGGCGTTATCGTCGCGCATTTCACGCCGACGCCGTATTTTGCTACGGCTTCTGCCGCCTCGCGCGTAACCTGGTCGTCCGTCTTGTCGCGGTTGACGAGGCTTAGGTCGTAGTACTCCGTTTTAAGCTCGATAAACGGCTCAATAAGGATATCCTTTATCATCTTCCAGATGATGCGGGTCATCTCGTCGCCGTCCATCTCTACGAGCGGCGTTTTCATAGCGATTTTCTGCATGTACCCCCCTAATTAACAACCGGAACATAGCCCGGTCGCCCATATTGTACTGGATTAGCGCGTTCGGCGCAACGGGGAATATTGGGCGGCAAGACGCCCGCCCTACTATCTTATATCGCAAAATTTGGTTATAATGGTAACGATAATACTTATTTGGAGAAGAAATGTTCGGAATCCTCGTTTCGCTGGTGTATATGGCCGCGTTCGCTTTTACGGGGCTTTGCTTGGCGGCGCGTATGCTGCCTAGGGAGAAGGCTGCCGCAAAGCTCGTACTGGGGCTGACGTTTGGCCTCGCCATGATGATGTGGCTGCCGGCGCTGATAGCCTTTTGCTTCGGCGTGTTCACGCTTTGGGTACAAATCGGCGCGCTTTTTCTCGCGTTTATCATCGCCGCCCTTGCGTGCCTTAGGCGAACGCATAAACCGCAGCATTTACTTAGCTTTCAATTGCCGTTCGTGTTAAAGCCGGGCGCTCTGCGTTCGTTTATTAAGCGTGAAAAGGCGATGCTATTAGTCGCGGCGCCGTTCTTCTTGCTATGCCTGTATCTTTTATATACGCATACGCTTTTGCCGAAGGACGGCGCGCTCTACACGGGGCAGTCGACGTTCGGGGACATGAACATGCATCTCGGCTTTATAACGAGCATTGCCAAGCAAGGCCTTTTCCCTCCGGAATACTCCATCATGGCCGGAACGCCGCTCTATTACCCTTTTCTGAACGCGAGCGTCTCCTCGACGCTGCTTTTGCTCGGAGCGCCGCTGCGTACGGCATATATACTGCCCGCGCTCTGGGCGCTCGCTTGCGTATTCTCCGGGCTGTACTTGTTCTTCGAGGCCTGGTTCAAGCGCGCGAACACGGCGATATTGGCGGTACTTCTGTTCCTTTTGGGAGGCGGGTTCGGCTTCTGGTACTTTCTGGACGGCTCGGGGGCCGATTCGTATAATTTTTCCCGGATCTTTACGGCGTTCTATGAAACGCCGACGAATTACGTCGTTGAAAACATACGCTGGGTAAATCCAATCGCGGATATGCTTATACCACAGCGCGCGACGCTATTCGGCTGGGCGCTGCTGTTTCCGGCGCTGTACCTATTGCGCCGGGCGGTGGACGGCGAAAACGCGTTTGTACCGCTGGGCCTTCTCGCGGGCGCGCTGCCGCTCGTGCATACGCATTCGTTCCTCGCGCTCGGCCTTGTTTCGATTCCGATCTTTTTATACGAATGCAATAAAGGCCCGAAGTACGCGCTGCGCTTTTGGCCGTATATATTGCTTGCGGCCGCGCTTGCATTGCCGCAGCTATTCGCCTTTACATTCCGGCAGTCCTCTGCCGAGGGTTTTTTGCGCCCGCACTTCAATTGGGCGAATGAAAGCGATTCGTATTTTTGGTTCTATATAAAAAATCTGGGGCTGTTGGCGCTGCTCCTGCCTCCGGCGGCCGTTTTCGCGGGCAAGGCGTACCGCCGGTTCGCCTCGGGCGCGCTGCTTATCCTTTTTATCTGCGAATGTTTCGTATTCCAGCCCAACGAATACGACAACAACAAGCTGCTGTTTATCGCGTTCGCGTTTTCTTGCGGGCTCGTCGCTCATTTCCTTATAGGCGTTAACGCAAAGCTCAAGGGCGTCGCGGGGCGAAAGGCGCTCGCCATTATCACGCTTGCGGTACTCTTTCTCTCGGGAACGCTGACCGTCGCGCGCGAGGCCGTTTCACATCTCGGCCTGAGCGATGGCTTTGAAGAGGCCGATTTGGCCTTCCAGCTATACAGCGCTCCAAATGTAGAAGCGGCAAACTGGGTATCCGAGAACGCGCCGCCGGACGCGGTATTTTTGACCGCGCCGAACCACAACAACGCTATAGCCAGCCTCACGGGGCGCAATATCGTTTGCGGCTCGGACAGCTTTCTCTATTTCCACGGCGTCGACGCCATATCGAGGCACGAGGACGTGCGCAGAATGTATGAAGATTACGGCGCGTTTGAAGAACTGAAGGAAGCATATAAAATAGACTACGCATACGAGAGCGATCATGAGTGGTATGAGTACTATGTGATGGACGGCGTTTTCAGCGGATATCCGGTCGTATTCGAAAGCGGAGACGTGACGATTTACGCCGTTTCCGAGCGGGCGCGGGCGCTTTTGCGCTAGAAATACTATCCGCCGCGCCGGTCAAAAATCAGCGCTTGTCAAAAATTTTGCCAATATATTGTATTTAAGGTGTATAAGTGATAAATTTATATTATTAGGAAGAAGGATTCATTTCAGGGGGAAGCTAAATTGAAAGACGTTCTGTTCGCTCCGATGGATTTTAACCGCTACGATCCCGACGAAACTTTACCGGCGCGCTTTGACAGGCTTTTAGAGCGTTCGCCGCTAAAAGGCGGTGTGAAGGACAAGACGGTGGCGATCAAGTATCACGTCGGCGACAGGCTTGGATATACGACGATCGCGCCGATTTTTATCCGCAAGCTGGTGACGTTTATACAGGATTGCGGCGGCAAATGCTTCTTGACGGATCACTACGTCTGGCAGCGCGATCCGGCTAAGCGCGGGTACACGCCAGAAATTCTGGGCTGCCCTATTGTGGACGACTGCGGCGTTACCGGTAAATACTTCGTTTCCAAAGATGTAGACTTTAAAACCTTTAAAAACGTCGATATCGCGGGCGAAATCTACCACGCGGACTACTTTGTAGATCTTTCTCACGTAAAGGGGCACGGTGCCTGCGGCTTTGGCGGCGCGGTGAAGAATATCTCGATGGGCTGCGTTACAGACCGTACGCGCCATCAAATCCACGGCCTGGCGGGCGGGCTCGAATGGGACGAGAGCAAGTGCACGCATTGCAAAGCGTGCCTGACGAGCTGTAACCACGGCGCGAATTTTTTCGACGAGGATGGGCGCTACAAAATAGACGACCATAATTGCACGCTGTGCCATCATTGCGAAAAGGTCTGCCCCGCGGACGCGATCAATATAACCGATTCAGATTACTATGACTTTCAGCACGGCATGGCTCTTGCCACAAAAACGGTGCTCGATTGTTTCGCGCCGGAAAACCGCTACTTCATAAACGTGCTGCTGCAAGTCACAGCCCTATGCGATTGCTGGGGCATGTCGACGCCAGCGCTCGTGCCGGATGTAGGCATCTTGGCGAGTGAAGATATCGTCGCCGTAGAACAGGCCTCGCTCGATATGATAAAGAATGAGGACTTAATTCCCAAAGGCGCGCCCGGCGGGCAGCTTCCGTGCGAGGGAGAGCATCTGTTCGAACGCCTTCATGGCCTGGATCCTTTCGTACAGCTAGACAAGCTGCAAGAGATGGGCGTCGGCTCCAGAAAATATCAGCTTGTCGAGGTCAGATAACGCTGGTTTATAGCTAAAACATGTAGGGGCGGATGGCGATCCGCCCATGCATCCTAAAGCTTCGTGGTAATTCACGGGCGGATGGCGATCCGCCCCTACAATAAC
Source organism: Christensenella sp. UBA941 (assembly GCA_002293365.1). GTDB lineage: Bacteria > Bacillota > Clostridia > Christensenellales > UBA941 > UBA941. The sequence continues at coordinate 6,859 of DBDD01000189.1, forward strand.
ATCGTCAACATCAAATAGGGGGGAAGAGCAGTGGCGGCAAAACTAACAAAGGTCGAATTCTCGGGTTGGGAAAATTGTCTGAAGCTTCAAGACGAATCGCTGGAGATGATCATCACGACGGACGTCGGGCCGCGCGTAATAAGCCTTAGCGCGCCGGGAGGCAAGAACATGATGAACGTCGACGCGGCGACTGCCGGAAAGACGGGCGGCGGCGATTGGCACGCCTACGGCGGGCACAGGCTCTGGCATTCGCCGGAGATAATGCCGCGTACCTACGAGCCCGACAATATACCCGTCGAATGGAAAGAGATCCCAAATGGCGTAGCGCTTATAAACGAGCCTTTCGAGGGTAGGGGTATCCAAAAAGAGATAGAAATCACGCTTTCGGGCGGAACGGCGACGCTGAAGCACCGCCTTACGAACCGTTCGCTTTGGCCCGTGGAGCTCGCTGTTTGGGCGCTTACTGTTATGGCGGCGGGCGGTATGGAGGTTTTGCCGCTAATCACGCCCGCGAAGTCGCAGGTTTCGCTTTTGCCTAGCTTCCCGCTCGTTATGTGGCCGTATACCAATTTTGCCGATTCGCGCCTCAACTTCGGGCGCAAGTACATCTGCCTTTCACAAGACCCGGATTGCGAAGGGCCGACGAAGCTCGGCTACTTTAATCCGTTTGGCTGGGCCGCATATGTAAATTTCGATCAGCTCTTTATCAAGCGGTTCGACGCGGACGATCCCGCGAATATAGCCAAGTATCCCGACTTCGGCTGCTCGTACGAGACGTTCTCAAACGAATCCATGGTCGAGATGGAAACGCTCTCGCAAATGACCGTATTGCAACCGGGCGAATCCGCCGAGCATACCGAGCGCTGGAACGTATACGCGGGCGCGGCGCGCCCCGCTCCGGGCGACGAAGCCGCGCTTGACGCCTTGTTAAGCCAGTATATTTAGAAATGAAGCCGCTTTTGATGTCCGCATGCTTTATCGTGAAGGACGAGGAGCGCTTTCTTGAACGCGCGCTAAAGAGCATCCGGCCGTATGCCGCCGAGATCGTCGTATTGGATACGGGTTCGAGCGACGCGAGCGTTGAAATCGCCGGGCGGTATGCGGATATAATCGGGCATTTCAAATGGATTGGCGATTTTTCGGCGGCGCGAAACGCTTGCGCCAAATTGGCTTCACACGATTGGATTTTCGCGATGGACGGGGACGAAGAAGCGATTCTTTTCGACGAAGAGAGCGTTTGGCAAGCGCTTTTAGATAATCCGCGCTCTATCGGGCGCTATAGTGTGCGCAATCTTACTGAATCCGAGGACGCGGCGGTCGTTACCGTGTCGCGCGTATATAACCGCCGCTTTTTTCGCTACGAGGGCGCCATTCACGAGATGTTGACGCCCATAGATGAAAGCACTGGCAGAGCGCTTTTTGGCGTTCCGGTCGTGCTTGCGCATCACGGCTATTCGATCGAGGTAGCCAAATCGAAAAACAAGACCGTCCGTAACCGCGAGCTTTTGTTTCAAGAGCTCGAGCGTAATCCCGCGGACGCCTACTACCGCTATCAACTCGGAAAAAACTACAATTACGCCGGCGAAAAGGAAGCCGCGTGCGAAGCGTTTGCCATGGCGCTTTCGCTAGATAGCGACGCGCAAAAGGAATATATAGCGGACTTAATAGAAAGCTATGGCAACGCGCTTTTGGATTTAAAGCGCTACGGCGAGGCGGCTAAGCTTTTGCGCTTTGAGGGCGAGCTGCTTTCCCCGCGCAATCAGTTTTCGTTCGGCATGATAAACATGAACGCCGGCCGTTTTGACGAGGCTGTCGCCTGTTTTAAGCGCTGTATTGTAGAGGGCAGCGCCGAGCCGATCGAATCCAGCATGCCGCGCTACAATATGGGCGTTATATACGAATGCACCGGCAAAATGAGCGAGGCGCGCGAGCTATATCTCGCCTGCGGTAATTTTTTACCCGCGCGGTCGCGATTGAAAGCGCTTAGGAGGTAGCGATGGGACTATTGAAAAAGACGGAGAAAATGAATGCATCGTTGGCGGAGAGTTTGCTTGGCGTTTATGACGGCGAGGCTATAGTGCTCGACGCGAAACTGCATACCATCTTATTCGCGAATCATCAGGCGCAGCGGCGCGGGGGCGGCCCGTTATCCGGCAGTTCGTTTGAAGGCTTCTGTGAAGAGCATTTCCCCGGTCTTCGCGAGAAGTGCATGAAGCTCTTCAGTAAGGCGCGCCAAGGCGGCGAAGTTGTCGCGTTCGAGACTACGGACGCCGACGGACAAACATATCAAGCGCGAGCGGGTAAGCTTACCTGGATAGATTCGCAGGACGCGGCAGTACTATATCTGCACAGTATAGAAAAATATTTACAGGCGCAGAAAACTTTGGAACGCTACGCTTTTATTGATACCTTGACGATGGTGCCGAACCGCCGTAGGTTTCATCACGATTTCCAGCGGCTTCGCGATAAAATCGAGCGAGGCCAGTTGTCGGGATGCGTCGCCATTTTGGACGTAGACGACTTTAAAACGATAAACGACACCTACGGCCACAACGTAGGAGATATCCTCTTAAAGCGCCTTGTGGAGCATTTTCAGTCGTATCCGGAGTTTCACGACCATCTGTACCGCCTTGGAGGCGACGAGTTTCTTTTCTTCTTTGCCGATCCCGCGATGTTTCACGGCAATTTAAAGCAATATTTCGAACGCCTTTTTTCGCTGCTGACGCTTTCGTATTCGCTGCCCTATATCGAGAAGGCTTGCTCCACGAGTATCGGCGTCGCGCTCTTTCCCGAGCACGGCAAAATCGTCTCCGACCTTTTGCGCAAGGCCGATATTGCGCTCTATCAAGCGAAGGAGCAAGGGAAAAACCAAGTTTGCTTCTTCGAGGAGCGCCTCGACAAGGCAAAAAAATTCCTCGACGTATACATCAATATCCAGCCAATCCTAACAAGGGGCAATGTTTCCTACGGCTACGAGCTTATGGATCAGGTTTTTCAGCACAACCTTTCACAGTCGAATCTCGACGCGCCCGTAATGTTCTTCGACCGCACGATCGATATGTTGCATCCGGACGATTTATCGGGCGGAATAAAATACTTCATCGCGTTTAATATGCAATTGCTTTCGCCGCACTCGATTAACAGCATACCAAAAGAAAACCTCGTCGTCGTAATTTTCGGCGGATCCGAAACGTCCGATTCGCTCATGCAATACTATGAGGCGCTCAATAAGGCGGGCTATACCGTCGCGCTGGATCGCTTTGGCTTCGATACGGATCCGCGGCTCGTCGAGCTTGCGGATATAATTAAAATCGACTACAACCTCTGTTCGGCGCAAGAGCACCAGAAGCTCGTCGCGAAATTGAAGAAGAAGCGGTTAATCGTAAAAAACGTCGATACGCTCGAAGAATTCAATATCGCGAAGGCGTCGGGTTATATGCTGTTTCAGGGCTTCTACTTCTGCCATCCGATCGTAAAAAAGACAAAAGTCGTCGAACCGATTAAGCTAAACTATCTTCGCCTTATAAAGCTCGCCAGCGAGGAGGGCGAATTGAACCTAAAAGAAATATCCTCGATAATCTCGTCGGACATGGCGCTTGCGTACAAGCTGCTCAAGCAGCTCAACAACGTTTCGGTCGGCATGCGCAACAAGATTACATCCATTGACTTGGCTTTGAATTATCTGGGCGAAGCGAATCTGCGCAAATGGATATCGCTGCTGGCCTTGCGCGGCATATCGAGCGACGTTCCGCTCGAAATCGCGCGTATGTCGACGATCCGCGCAAAATTTGCCGAGGCGCTGGCGCCGACGTTCAGTCCGGCGCGCGACTCGGATCAAATGTTTCTGCACGGGTTGTTGTCGTTGCTCGACGCCGCGATGGAGGCGCCGTTTGAAAGCGTGCTGGCGGATCTGGCGCTGAACGAGAACATAACGGCTTCGCTGCTCACTGAAAACGGCCCATATTCCGATATGACGCCCTTATACAAAAACTACGAGTACGGCAACTGGGACGGCGTAAGCGAATTCGTCCAAAAGCACCATCTTTCCAGCGCCGTAGTCAGCGATATTTATCTGAACGCGATACGCTGGTATAACGATAACATGTATAACGAAGGAAGCTTCTTAAACGATTAGCAAAATTTCATAATTTATCGCGCGTTCCCTTCATACACTTTGTGTGTAACGCTGAAAGGGAGCGACTCAATTTGAATAGACGAAGATATAGGCCGCGCTCGCGTAGGGCGCGGACTTTCAAGCTCGAAATTACGTGGAAACAGGTTTGGCCTCTAGTCGTTATAGCAGCAATCGGCCTGATATTGGTGCTTACGCCGCGAGCGGAGAAGAACGTCCCGCCGCACGACGGCCTCGAAGCATATTTTACGCCCGCGCCGCTATTACCGGCCAATGACGCGCCCTCCACGCCGGCGCCGATTATCCCGCTTATTGCAGGCCCGACTATCAGGGTGTATGACGCGGATGCGGAGAGCGTGTTTGAAACGCCGTTGGAAACGTATCTTATAGGCGTAGTCGCGGGGGAAGTACCTATGCGCTTCGCGGACGAGACGATCAAGGCCCAAGCCGTCGCCGCGCGCACATATACGCTGAAAAAACTGACCGCCTTCGGCGGCGATCCCTGTGGACGCGGCGGCGCGGATATTTGTACGGACAGCTCGCACTGCCAGGCCTACCGTACAGACGGTCAACTACGCGAAGGCTGGGGCGAGGGATACGAAGCGAACCTGGCGCGCTTAACCTCGCTGATTCAGGCGACTGCCGGCCGCGCGGTAACGTACGAAGGCGAAGCTATCGAAGCTTTTTTTCACTCGACATCCGGCGGGCATACGGAAAATTCTGAGAACGCGTTTTCAGCGGCGCTGCCCTATCTGCGCGGCGTCGAGAGCCCCGGCGAGGAAGCCGCCCCTCGCTTTCAAGGCGAAAAGGAATTTGCAAAAGACGATTTTGTGAAAAAGCTCAACGCCGAATATAAAAAGGCGAAACTCACAGCCAAAAAGCTCGAAGAGAGCATTGAAATTCTCTCGCGTTTCGAAAGCGGGCGCGTAAACAAGATACGCATAGGCGGCGCTACGGTCGGGGGCAAGGATTTACGAAGGCTGCTAGGACTGGATTCGGCGAATTTTATAATATCGTTTGATAAGAATTCTATCATCTTTAGCACGAAGGGCTTTGGGCACGGAGTGGGTATGAGCCAAACCGGTGCGGACTATATGGCCCGCACCGGCTCAACGTATGAACAAATTATGGCGCATTATTACACGGGGACGGAGCTGAGCATGGTTTATACGGAATAGATGGGCAGTGAACGCAAGCCGCGCTACTTTGCTTGCTTTAATGTAAGTATTTCTAGGCCGTGCCGCTCTGTGGTTCGCTCAAGCAGCGTAACCCTTGGCTCAATGGCCTTGTCGCGGTCGAGGCTGGCTTGATAGCCGTCAAACAGCGCGCCTATCTTTTTGCCGTGTTCGTTTTCGATCAGAATAACGGAGACTGTATAGCCTCCCGTGT
>DBDD01000192.1:0-293 GCA_002293365.1 Christensenella sp. UBA941
GTGGTTACGGTTGAAAATTTCAACGGGAAAAGCTATGCGCTTATACTCCATACTATACGCGACGCGGATTTGGACATGAACGCAAATACAGACTGCAGCGCAAGGATTAAAGAACTTTTTGCGGCTATTGAGGTAGTGACGGTTTAAGATTAGACGGCATTTGGGGTGGTGAGCGTTTTGGGCGAAATGGAAAATGAAGTTGGCTTGCTTAAATATCTTTACGGCATCGTCGAACTGAGGGACTCATGGTTCGATGAAAACCTCATGGAAATGGAGCTTTCATTCCTATATGC
>DBDD01000192.1:373-4846 GCA_002293365.1 Christensenella sp. UBA941
AGGCCGCTGTATCGATTCCGTAATTCCATCGGTCAACTGAACGAGGGATATCTTGAGGCGCTTTCGGCAAAAGGCGGCAAGCTTTTTGTCAACCACGGAAAGACGGATGATTATATCGTCGTTGCCCGCAGGGTTGCGGTGAGAGATGTGGGCGCGTGATCTTTTGCACCGGCATCTTCTAAAAGCTTGCCCATCATAAATAAGGCATCCTGTTATAAGCATCGGAGGAACGACATCATGTTTGCGAAGCGCATAAGAAAAATCCTTGTTGAAACCATTGCTGCAAATAGCGCGCGAACGTACCGGTGGCGTCGCGATCTGAGTTTGTATAGCGTTTTCCGATTAGCTTGATGTTGGGGATGCTTTCACGATAGACTTTTACAATTTTCAAGGCGGCCTCCTGTTTTACGTTGGCTTCAGCCTTATAATAACATTATGTGATTATAATGAACAACGTGGGATATTACTTACGATAGTGATTATTGCCTACTGCCACCTGAAGTTTTCGCTTCCCGCGCCAGCTTCAAAATGGTATTTCACTATGCCGATATCAATTCTGGAAAACGAACCTCCCATGTCCTGAATCTCTACCGCGCCGTTTGAAAGCGTGAATAAATACTTCTGTTGGTTTTTCGCGGTGGGGGCGAGCATCGCCATCTCCATGCCTTTGCGGAACCAAGCTGGTATTTCGCCGTCTACCTTGCATAAGGATTCCATGGGTTTGCTCTTGCGCGCCGCGCCTTGGGTTGCGCCGTAGCCGAAAGAAATAATAATCACGATCCTTTCGCCTTCAGCCAATTGCGCCGCGAATCTCTTGCCGCTGAATGAGGCGCCCCAGCACGAGTTGAGGCCAAGCTGCTGCGCCTTCAAGACAAGCCGCTCTCCGTAGTAGCCAGCTTTTTCTTCAAGGCTTTCGCTCTCCTTGCCTGCAAGGACGAAGAAATTCTTAGCCCCATAAAAGTTCACCCTTGCCAATAAGCCGTTGAAAGTTTCAGGGTCATTTGCGACAAGCCGGATGTTTAGCCCGCTCTCTGCGTTGCAATCGCAAACCTCTGCTTCTAGCTTGGAGAGTATGTCGTTATCGACGTTCTTTTCTGTATACCGCCTGACCGAATGACGGTTCCGTATTGCTTCGATAATAGTCATAATCGATTTTCCTTTCAATAATATTGATAGTCTTTTTAACCTTCTACGGTAAAGGTACTCTAAAGCTGCTCTAACGCGACCAAGTCCGATTTTTCATATCTGTTATGACCTTGGATGCTTTTTTTATATTTCCAACATCGAATGGCTTCATCAAGGCTCTTATCAGTGTTGTTGGCAAAGAAATCGCGGATATAAGTATTATACTCAAATTGTTTACTTATAGCTGTTTTGCTTTTCTTCCTGTCGCCCAAAATCTGATGATAAGTCTCTATAGCCTCGCTGTAAGTCTTTCCAGAATTTGATTTCAACCAGTCTTGAAATAATACATTGAACAAAAAGCCTCTACCTATTCTTTGCTTGAAGAAAGAGCGGTGCTTTTCCGAGCAAACAAAATCGCGCTCTATTATGGTGTTTTCCGTAATAGGGCCAACATCGGCAGAGATTTTAGTTTTTTGCGTTCCTCTAAGCTTTTCGCCTGTATCAAGAAAATGTGCGATTCGCTGAGTTAAATCACCTTTTCCTCCTGTAGTTTGCAAGCCTTCCCGCCGACAAAACCGCACCAACTCCTCTTTCAAATAATAATAGCTTTGAAAGGTTACGCCGTCCAAGCTTCTATCTAAATCGGGTCTATCAGACATGAATCGTTCTCCTATACAAAATATAAAAACTCTGTGTTCACCTTCTCGCCTCAAGGCTATGATCATTCTCCGTGCCCGATTTTCAAGAATCTTAAATCTAGATCCAGCTTATGGCTAGATACTTCGCGCTTTTTACCGCAGCGCGCACACTTGTCGCCATCCCAGTCGTGCAGCTCGTCGCGCACGCGGCCGCAGCGTCTGCATCGGCATCCGTCCCAAAAATGTCCGGCGTCGCGCGTCTGCCCACAGCGCTCGCACAAACAGCCGCTCCATTTATGGCCGGATATTTTACACGCTAGTCCCAAGCAGTTTTCCTCGCGTTTCAAGCAAATAGTTTGTCTTTGACCAATCCAGTATAGCACGTTCAAGGCAGCTTTGCCTATAAGCGGCGTTCCGTTGTGTAGAATGATTATAGATTATAGATTATAGGTAATTGCATAAAACGACCATCATGTGTTATACTTGGTTCAACGCAAATGTTATATGGAGTTAATATGCAGCTGCCTGAAATCATTAAGGAAATACGCAAGCGAACAGGAGACAGCCAGAAAGCCTTGGCTGCCGCGCTGAACGTCAGTTTTGCCACGGTCAATCGCTGGGAAACCGGTCACAATGAACCTACGCCATTGGCGATGGACAGCCTTCGCGCGTATTGCCGGCGCAAAGGCATAGACTATGCCGGGTTTGAGGGCAACACTATTCAGACCGGCAGAGGTACTATGTTGCTCTATCATGGATCAAAAAGCGGCATCACCGGCGACATAGCGCCCATGAGCCGCGAGCTATGTGATTTTGGCCGGGGCTTCTACATGGGAACGGACAAGATGCAGCCGCTTACATTGATATGTAATTTCCCTGATGCCCGTCTATATACTCTCAAGGCGGATTTAAGCGGCTTGCAAGTTCTTTCAATCGAGGCCTACATCGACTGGGCCCTCCTAATTGCCTATCATCGCGGGAAAATGGAGTCAGCCAGAGGAAACGCGATATATAAAAAGTACGCTAACATGGCAAACGGCTGCGATATGATTGTCGGGTATACCGCCAATGACAGGATGTTCGTTGTATTGGACCGTTTTCTCTCGGGCGAGATAACGGACGTCGCTTTGATCAACAGCTTATCGGCTCTGAAACTGGGCAAGCAATACGTAGCGCTTACTGAGGCGGCTTGCCGTCAGATTGAAATTATAGAAGAGAAGTCTCTTTCTGAAACCGAGCGCGACGCATTGCGAACGGAAAGCGACGCGCACAGGATGGAAGGCATTCGGCAGGCGGAGGAAATCTGCCGCCGCCATCGCCGCGACGGACGGTTCTTTGATGAAATCATTGGCGCGGGAGTTGAGTAAAATGCCGAAGCTATTGAGCGGATTTGAACGCCAGCTATGCGATATCCAAGGCCGCCTGTTTGAGCGCTCTCGGAAAAAAGGCTTGGATTCCGCCAGTTTTATTGCTGCGTTTATGAACAGCGAAACCTGCGCGTATTTAGATATGCCATACGACAGGCTTCAGTGGTCCGGCGAGGAATACATCCTTGAAAATCTGCTGGATGAAACGCGCGTGGCGGCGGCGGGCGCATTGTTCGGAAAGGAAGAACTGTTTTGGGCCGGATATGTCTACCGCTATTGGCATCTGCTTACCGGAGAAAACAGCCGCGATATTTACAAGCAAGCGGACGCCGCCCGGATGAAAGCTTGTTATCCCGGTTTTCACGCTCTGGATGTGGCAATGGCGATCGAGGACCTGAAAGAAATCAACCGGCAGGAACAATCCTAAGCGGCGGCGATGAGCAGGACTTTCGCTCGCAAAGAAACGTTTTGTATCAAGATGTCACCTTTGATACAACCTCATCGACCGCACCATTATTATACACGATACGCCTTCGGGCTTCAACTAAGTGTACACGATTGGAAGGATTGGTGCAAATGCCCCGATAATTCCGCAAATATCGCCACGGCTAGGGCTTTTACAACCTTTTCTAGTAGGGCGAGTTCATTGGTGTCATCGGAAATACCACCTTTTTGGATTAAGTATGCGCAAGGAAGATTGCTACTGTCAAGATTCTGCAATTTGTTCGGGAAATACCGAATCACAAGCCTAATCTCCTCGCGCTTATTACTATTGAGGCATAAGCCAAAGAGAGTATATCATGAGCTATTTTTATGCAAAGATATAGAACGCCTTTAAAGGCGGTCTGCACAGCAGATGAACAAGACCGCCGCCTTGCCATAGCTTAATACTTTCCGAACTCCTCGCTATCTTCGACCATCCGGTAATCCCCCTCGGCCGCCGCCAGGCGCTTTATCATAGCGGATTCTGTCCGACGCGCCCCCAAACGGCGGATATGATTATTATCCTTGAGATGGAATTGCGCAATAAGTTCCCGCAATACCGCCGATTGACTCGACATCTCCTGTGACGCCGCCGCAGCTTCCTCCGACGTCGCGCTGTTTTGCTGTACAACCTTCGCGACTTGGTCGATCCCCGCGTTGATCTGGGAGATGTTTATTGACTGCTCCTCCGACGCCTTCGCAATTTCCGTAATTAACTCAGTCGATTCGTTAATACCCGAAACGATATTGGTAAGGCTGGCCGCCGTCTCGTTGGCAATCCTTACTCCTTGCTCTGCCTTTTTCATCGAATCCGCAATCAAGCTCTCTGTATCTTTAGCCGCCTGCGCGCTCTTCGCGGA
>DBDD01000064.1:0-5967 GCA_002293365.1 Christensenella sp. UBA941
ACACAGTTCGCCCCTACAGAATTTCGATTTATTCGACGGATACATAAGGAAGAATATAATGGCAATACAAATCTACAACTGGCCCGAACAGAGCGCCGAGTGCGGCGCTTTGCTCTTCGATACCCAAAGGCCGTCGGAAGAAGCGGCGCGCGCGGCCGTTTTAGAGATCATCCGCGAGGTAAGAGCGCGAGGCGACGCTGCCCTACACGAATATACAGAGAAATTCGACGGCGTTTCGATCGGAGAGCTTCGCGTTTCCGATGCCGAATTTTCCGCCGCGTACGAAAAGTGCCCTCCCGAATTGCTAAAAACGATACGCGCCTGCGCCGAAAGCATCCGCGCGTACCACGAAAAGCAAAAGCGCGAAACGTGGCTTAGCGTCTCCGGCGGCAAAACCGTCGGGCAAATGGTGCATCCGCTCGATTCCGCCGGCGTCTACGTCCCAGGGGGCCGCGCGCCGTATCCCTCGACGGTGCTTATGGACGTTCTTCCTGCAAAGGCCGCGGGCGTTAAAGAGATTGCGCTCGCCACCCCGCCCTCTAAGGACGGAAGCGTAACGCCCGCCATACTCGTCGCGGCAAAAGAAGCGGGCGTAAGCAATGTATTCAAAGTTGGCGGCGCACAGGCCATAGCCGCGCTGTGCTACGGCACGGAGACGATCCCCCCGGTCGCGAAGATCTGCGGCCCGGGCAATCTTTACGTCACGCTGGCGAAAAAAGAAGTTTTCGGCGATTGCGGCATAGACATGCTCGCCGGGCCAAGCGAGATTCTTATCATTGCGGATAAAAGCGCGAATCCACGCTTCGTCGCGGCGGATCTGCTATCGCAAGCCGAGCACGACCCGCTGTCCCGCTCGCTCCTTTTAACTACGGACGGGGCGCTTGCAAAAGCCGTCGCAGGCGAAGTCGAAACGCAGCTCAAAGAGCTTAGCCGCGAGTCTATCGCCAGTGAATCCATTCAATCACGCGGGGCAATTTTAGTCGTAAAATCGCTCGACGAAGCGTTTGAACTCAGCGCGCGCGTCGCGCCGGAGCATATCGAGCTTTGCATCGAAAACGCGTTCGAATCGCTCGGCAAGGTTCGCAACGCGGGCTCATGCTTCCTGGGGCACTATTCGCCCGAGCCGCTGGGCGACTATTACGCCGGCCCGAACCATACGCTGCCGACTTCGGGCACGGCGCGATTCTCATCGGCGCTGTCCGTGGACGATTTCATACGCAAGACGAGCGTGATATTCTACGACGGCGACGCGCTAAAGGCCGCAAGCGAGGATATCGAGCGTTTGGCGGAGGCCGAAGGGCTTACGGCGCATGCGAGGGCTGTGGCAATAAGATTTGAGTAATAATGGTATGCCGTAGAGGCGAAGCCCCTACGGCATACCATTATTTTCTTTTCTACGGCAAAATATTCCCCGCCGCCAGATATACAGAGTACCATTCCTCGCGCGAAAGGCGTATTTCCGCCGCCTTCACGCAATCCTTCAATCGTTCTACCTTCATAGTCCCGGTAACCGGCTGCATATTCGCCGGATGGCGCAAAAGCCACGCCATGGCTATTGTCGTATTGCTCACTTCATATTTTTTCGCAAGCTCGTCGATCTTAGCGTTTAGCTCCGGGAATTTAGCGTTGTCCAGGAACACGCCCTCGAAGAAGCCGTACTGGAACGGCGACCACGGCTGTATCGTAATGTTGTTCAGCCGGCAGAAGTCCAATACGCTGCCGTCGCGGTTGACGGCTTTGTCGTCCTCCATATTTACGTGTAGAGACTGCGAGATCATCGTCGCGTTCGTGATACTCAGCTGCAATTGATTGGCCACAATCGGCTGCTTGACATATTTCATCAATAGCCGCATAAGCATAGGATTCTGATTGGAAACGCCGAAATGCCGGACTTTTCCGCTTTCATGCAATATATCAAACGCCTCGGCAACTTCCTCCGGCTCGACCAATAGATCCGGCCTGTGCAGCAAAAGCACGTCAAGGTAGTCCGTTTGTAGCCGTTTTAAGCTTCCGTCCACCGAAGCGAGTATGTGCTCCTTGGAAAAGTCGAACGCGATACCGGGCCGTATACCGCATTTGGATTGCAGTATAAACTTTTCGCGCACGGAAGCGCTCATATGCGCGGCCTTCGCGAAAATTCCCTCGCACTCGCCGCCTCCGTAGACGTCGGCGTGATCGAAAAACACCGCGCCCATATCGACAGCCGCTTGCACAAAGCGCTCCGCGCCGGCGGCGTCCAGCTCTCTCAAGCGCATGCATCCTACCGCGACAACGGGTACGCTCAGGCCGGATTCGCCCAGTTGGATGGTTCTCATCGATTTATCCCTCCTATAAAGATTTTTGTAGGGGCGGATGGCGATCCGCCCCTACATTTATTTCAATTCAAAGCGCGCATTCACATCATTTGGCGCGGGGTCGTTCCATAATCCGTCCAGTACGTATTTCTGTTGCCCCAAAACGAAGCGCCCCCACAGGCTTAGGCGGCTTTCGTCGAGCGCGGGCCTTTTCGCGGGGTCTTCGTCGCCGGAATAATGCGCCGTGAAGGCGTCCCCGACGGCGTCCCCGATTATTTCGGCGTCCTCGCCGCCTACGAAATAATTACCCAGCGTCTTTTTCGCCTCCAAAACCACGGTCGTTTTCACGAATTCCGCCGATTCGGGCGCGAAATCCGTGCCGGGCCGCAGTTTGGCTACTATCGTTTCGCTATTAACCTCGAACTCGCCGCCTTTGATCGAGCAATAGCGTATCGGACAGGGCGCGGTTATCAGCGAACCCGTTTCCACGTCGTAGATATATTTATCATTAAAATCGCCGCGCACTATATCCAGCGCGTGATAATGCCCTGTAAACGCGAGGCGCACGTCGTATGAAGCAAGAAATTCGCCGAAATGCGCGTAGTCGGAGATTATATAGTCTTCATGCAGCTTGCGCTGGCCGTCCCAATGCTCCACAACGCCGTGATGCATGATAGTTATAACCGCTTTTTGCTCGCTTTTCGCCCTTTGCAATACGCTTGCGATCCAATCCGCCGTCGTCTGGCTGATCTTTCCGCCGACAATAGCCTCGCCCGCGGCTGCGTTCTCCGTGTAGCGGCAGCTATCGATAGCCAGAATCCATAAGCCGTCCATCGGCTCCGCGACATAGCTAAGCGAATCGGCGTCTCGCTCCAGCGCGTCGCCGTAACCGAAGTTTGCGTATATTTGCGCGAATTCCTCCGGCGAAATATTATTAACAGGCGTTTCCATATCGCCGGAATAGGATACGGCGACCGGATTCGAAACGTCGTGGTTGCCGGGTATGACGTATACCTTTATGCCCGCGTCCGTAAGCCTTTTAAGCTTTTCGGCGGCTATAGCGTGGCATACGGCCTCCCCGTCCTTCGTCATATCCCCGCTTATAAGCACAAAGCGCGCGTTTGAAGCCAAAATATCGCCTATAGCGTAGTCCAAAAGCTCGACGCTATCCCTTAAAAGCTTACGATCCAGGCTCATCGCCGTTTCAAACGCCGCTCCCGTCGTACCGAGCAAAGGATCGTATACGTGAAGATCGCTTATAACGGCAAAATCCGCGTCGGGATAGGCGGCGGCGCTTCCCGCGTCTGTATTCAACGTATAATTCAGCTTTGGCATACCCGCTATCCATCCGGAAATAAGAAAATAGCCCCCAATAACGACGATTAGCGCGGCTGCTGCGTATAGTACTATTTTTAACTTGCGATGTTTTTGCACGGTAGCGCCCCCTTGTATTTTTTGCGATAGCACGCTTAAAATAACTATACACTTTTTTTATAAATTATCAATGCATACGATAAAACAAACGCCCGTCGGCGGCGTTGTATTGCGAATTATTATTCGTTATTCGCGCGATAATATAAATATTTATTCAATTTATCTTGACAATACGCATGCAGTATCATAAAATATCCGTGGCAACAACATTGTATAAAAATGCGTTTATTATAGGAGGCTCGATCTGTGACCAACGACGCTTACCTACACCTTGCGACAGGCGAAACTCTCAAGGGCAAGCGCTTCGGCGCTTCTTTAGAGCGCCTTGGCGAACTTGTTTTTACGACGGGCATGACTGGCTACCTTGAGACGCTAACCGACCCGCGCCACTTTGGGCAAATCGTCGTACAGACGTTTCCGCTTGCCGGTAATTATGGCGTAATCCCCGCCGACTTCGAATCGGATAAAATCCATGCGTCCGCCTATATCGCGCGCGAAAGATGCGAAGCGCCTTCAAACTTCCGAAGCGAGGGAAACATAGACGCGCTATTGAAAGAGCGGGGCGTTCCGGGCCTCTATGGCGTGGATACGCGCTACCTAACGCGCCTGCTGCGCGAAAGCGGGGCCGCCGTGAACGCGCTTATTTGCGATAAACCGGAGCTTTCGGATAGCGAAAAGAAGGGGCTCGCGGCGTATCGCGTCGAAGCCGCCGCCTGCGCCGTAAGCTGTAAGGCGGCTTATCCGATCGCGCCCGAAAACGCGCGCCGCGTCGCCGTTATCGATTATGGCGTAAATAAATGCTTATTGAACGCGCTTGCGGAGCGCGGTTTCGCGATAACCGTATTTCCATATAACACCTCTTCGCACGATATACTTGCGCAGAATTTCGACGGCGCTGTGCTCTCCGGCGGCCCGGGCGACCCGGCGGACAATGTTTCAGCAATCGAAAATATCCGTGCGCTAGCAAGCGCAAAGCTGCCGCTGTTGGCCGTCGGCCTGGGGCATCAGATGCTCGCGCTTTCACAGGGCGCAAAGGCGTATCGCCTCCCATACGGGCACAGAGGCGCGAACCAGCCCGTGCGCAACGTGGATTCCGGGCGCGTATACATAACCAGCCAGAACCACGGCTTCGCCGTCGATGCCAAGACGCTGCCTGCGGACGCCGACGAGCGTTTCATAAATATACACGACGGCAGCGCCGAGGGCGTCGCCTATGCCGGCTTCCCCGCCGTCTCCGTGCAGTTTGCGCCGGAGGCTGGGTGCGGGTTCGTGTTTGATATGTTTATCGAATTAATGTAGGGGCGAACTGTGTTCGCCCGTGACCCAAAACCCACCTTCTGCTTTACCCCGGGCGAACACAGTTCGCCCCTACAGGTTTAGAGGTTTAATAACGAAAGGATGCTACCCCAATGCCCAGAAACCCAAACATCCACAAGACACTCGTTATAGGCTCCGGCCCTATCGTTATAGGTCAGGCGGCGGAATTCGACTACGCAGGTACGCAGGCCTGTAAAGTCCTCATGAGCGAGGGCATCGAAACGGTGCTGGTCAATTCCAACCCCGCAACGATCATGACGGACAGCGCCATGGCGTCGAAAATCTACATAGAGCCGCTGACGGTCAAGACGCTGCGCCGTATCATCGCCCTAGAACGGCCCGACAGCCTTTTGGCTACGCTGGGCGGCCAAACCGGGCTTACGCTCGCCATGAAGCTCTCGAAGGAAGGCTACTTGGATAAGATGGGCGTAAAGCTATTGGGCGCGACGGTCAGCTCCATAGACAAGGCGGAGGATCGCCAGCTATTCAAGGATACGATACTCTCCATCGGACAGCCGTGCATTCCGTCGGAGGTCGTGGAGGACGTTCCCTCCGCGCTTGCTTTCGCGAAAAGCGTTGGCTATCCCGTTATAGTGCGTCCGGCGTTTACGCTCGGCGGCTCGGGCGGCGGCATCGCCGAAGATGAAGCGGCGCTATCGCGCATAGCGAAGCGGGGCCTTGAGCTCTCGCCGATCCATCAGGTTCTGATCGAAAGCTGCGTCTCCGGCTGGAAGGAAATCGAATTCGAGGTCATGCGCGATCGTGCCGGCAACGCGATAACGATCTGCTCGATGGAAAACGTCGACCCCGTCGGCGTGCATACCGGGGACTCCATCGTGGCGGCGCCGGCGCTAACGCTAGCGAACAAAGAATACGGCATGCTGCGCGGCGCGGCGCTGTCGATCATCTCGGCGCTCGAAAT
>DBDD01000064.1:5983-10976 GCA_002293365.1 Christensenella sp. UBA941
GAGGTCAATCCGCGCCTTTCGCGCTCAAGCGCACTGGCATCAAAGGCCACGGGCTATCCAATAGCCAAGGTCGCGGCGATGGTCGCCATAGGCTATACGCTCGACGAGATAAAAAACGCCGTAACGGGCAAGACGTCGGCCTGCTTCGAGCCCAGCATCGACTATGTCGTCGTAAAGTTTCCAAAGTGGCCGTTCGATAAGTTCGTCTACGGCAAGCGCTCGCTCGGCACGCAGATGAAGGCTACGGGCGAGGTCATGGCCATAGCGCCGAGCTTCGAAGCGGCGCTGATGAAGGCCGTGCGCGGGGCGGAAATTTCGCTCGATACTCTTGAATTGCCCCGGCTAAAGACGCTTTCGGACGGCGAGCTGATAGAGGCAATGAAGCGCTGCGACGACGAACGGCTTTTCGTAATTCACGAAGCGATTTTAAGGGGCGTATCGCTGGAGGCCATATACGATATTACGAAGATCGATATGTGGTTTTTGGAGAAGATACGGAATCTGGTTGATATGCGGAAAAGGCTTTTTAACGCATCCGGTCGTAGGGGCAGACCTTGTGTCTGCCCGGACAACCCGAATCGTTCTGATCTGGAGATTTCCCGGCAGATGAAAGAAGGGCAGACACAAGGTCTGCCCCTACAGAACGTCGTCGATCCCGAACTGTATTTCGAAGCGAAGCGCCTCGGCTTTACGGACGCCGCGATAGAGCGCCTCAGCGGCGCGAAAATCGAAACGCCAATGCTTCCATCCTACGCGATGGTCGATACCTGCGCGGGCGAATTCGCGGCCCAAACGCCCTATTTTTACGCCGCGTACGGCATGGAGGATGAGGCGGCGCTGTTGAAATCACGCAATGTGGGTGCTCCCCTGGCAGCGACCCGCCGTGACCCTCCTACAATACTTGTGTTCGGCTCCGGCCCGATACGCATAGGCCAAGGCATCGAGTTCGACTACGCATCGGTGCATTGCGTGCGGGCGCTGCAAAAGCTGGGCTGCGAGGCCGTTATTATCAACAACAACCCGGAAACCGTCTCCACCGACTTCGACACGGCCGACCGGCTCTATTTTGAACCCTTAACGCCGGAGGACGCGCGCGGGGTCATAGAGGTTGAAAAGCCCATAGGCGCGATAGTCGCGTTCGGCGGGCAGACGGCGATACGGCTAACGAAATCCCTCGGCAAAATCGGCCTGCCAATAATCGGCACGTCCGCCGACTCGATCGACGCCGCGGAGGATCGCGAGCGCTTCGACGCGATTTTGGCGCAAACGGGCATCGAGCGCCCTGAAGGCGGCGTAGCCATGACTCCGGAGGAAGCGCTGGAAACGGCGCAGCGGCTGGGCTATCCCGTTTTGCTGCGCCCGTCGTACGTTTTGGGCGGGCAGAACATGCTTATCGCCTTCGACGAGGAGGACGTAAAAGAGTATACGGGCATCATCTTCTCGCAGAAGGTCGAAAATCCAATCTTGATCGACCGGTACCTGATGGGCCTCGAAATCGAGGTGGACGCCATCTGCGACGGCGAGGACATCCTCATACCCGGCATAATGGAGCATATCGAGCGCGCGGGGGTGCATTCGGGGGATTCCATCGCCGTCTACCCGGCGCGGCTGCCCGGCGCTTTGACGGAGCGCGTAATCGACGAAACGCGCAAGCTGGCGCTGGCGCTTGAAACGAAGGGGCTCATAAACATACAGTACGTCGTACACGGCGGCGAGCTCTACGTTATCGAGGCCAACCCGCGCGCCTCGCGCACGGTGCCGTATATCAGCAAGGTTACGGGGCTGCCCATGGTCGAACTGGCAGTGCGCTGCATGTTCGGCGAAAAACTAAAGGACATGGGCTATGGCGTAGGGCTGTACCCTCGCGCGCCGTACGTGGCCGTTAAAGTACCCGTGTTCTCGTTTGAAAAGCTGACGGACGTAGACATTTTGCTCGGGCCCGAGATGAAATCCACGGGCGAGGTGCTGGGTATCGGCAAAAATTTGGAGGAAGCGCTTTATAAGGGCCTCGTGGCGGCGAACTATAAAATGACGCGCGCCGGCGGCGTGCTATTAACGGTACGAACGTCCGATCAGCACGAAATCCCGGACATTGCGCGTAAATTCCATAGCATGGGCTTCGCTCTCTACGCGACGGAAGGCACGGCGGGCGTCATCTCCCGCAACGGCCTTAGCGTAACGAGCGTGAAAAAGCTAAACGAGTCGGACGAAAATACTATGACGCTGCTCGAAAGCGGCAAGGTTCAATACATGCTGGCGACAAGCTCAAAGGGGAGGATTCCCAGCCGGGACGACGTAAAGCTCCGCCGCCGCGCAATCGAATTGGGCATCCCGGTGCTGACCTCGCTCGACACGGCGAACGCCCTGGCTAATATGCTGCTTTCGCGCTACAGCCAAGATTCGACCGAGCTCGTAAACCTCAACGCCATGCGCAAAGAGCGCAAAAAGCTCGCGTTCACGAAAATGCAAGCCTGCGGCAACGATTATCTCTACTTCGACTGCATGAAGGAAAGCATACACAATCCCGAGTCGCTAAGCATCCAGCTTTGCGACAGGCATTTCGGCGTCGGCGCGGACGGCGTCGTGCTAATTGAGCCCTCCGATATTGCCGACGCTCGGATGCGCCTCTTCAACCTCGACGGCACGGAGGGCGGCATGGGCGGCAACGCCATACGCTGCGTCGGGAAATATCTTTACGATACGGGCATAGTAAAAAGCCGCGATATCTCCGTGGAAACGATCGGCGGCGTGCGCAGCGTCAAAGTTTTCCTAGAAAACGGCGAAAGCGGACAGGTAACCTCGGCGATGGTTTCGATGGGCAGCGCTCGCTTCGAGCCGGGTGAAGTCCCCGCGCGCGTGGACGGGCGGGCGATTGACAAGGAGATATTCTTTGAAAGCCTCGATAAAACGCGGCGCGTAACGCTTTTGAACGTCGGCAACCCCCACTGCGTAATCTTCACGGACGCGCTCGATCTCGTTGACATCCGGCGCGAAGGTTCGGCCATAGAGTGCGACCCGCTCTTCCCGGAGCGCGCAAACGTCGAATTCGTTCAGGTCACGGGTATAAATACGCTGAAGGTGGGCGTTTGGGAGCGCGGCAACGGCGAAACGCTCGCAAGCGGTACGGCAGCCTGCGCCGCGGCCGTCGCGGCCGTTCTTCGCGGGGATTGCTCTAAGGGCGCGGAAATCGCCGTACGCTTGCCGGGCGGCGTATTGCGCGTCAAATACGACGGCGGCGAAATCTTCATGACGGGCGACGCCGTGAAGGTGTATGAGGGGAGCGTGGAGGTGTAGGGTCGGGCTTCCATGCCCGACCACAGCCCCCCAAAAATGTAGGGACGCGATATATCGCGTCCGTGATCTCAAGCCGGTGGTTTCATTGGTCACGGACGCCATATATGGCGTCCCTACAGGTGTATCACGATCGCCCCTACTGTTCCGCCCTAATAACCTCCCATAAATCCTCGGCAAGATTAGCGTATGTTCTATTCCCCGCCTTGCTGGTCTTCGCTATGAAGAGATATTTCTTGATATTATCCCTTTTGCCTGCCCTGTACATCATCCCGGCGATGATGAGGCTAATCGACTGCTCCTGCGCGAGGCTGAGATTGCTGCTTGCGAATAGCTCGTCGTAGGCGCTCGCGCATTCCCCCGCCGCGAAGCGGGCCATTGCCTCATCGCCCACGTCTTCGTACAGCCAGCTTAGATTCGCCCAAACCTTCGCGGTTATATGCCTGCGCGGCGACGTATAGCCGTTCGCGCAAGCGAGCGCGAGATAATGCGCCGAAAATACGTAGTCGACGTCCCTCTGCGCGATGAAATTCATGCTCGCGTCTTTTCGAGCGGCGCTAAGCGCTTCGTTTAGCCTTTCCTTTAAAAGCGGCTTCGGCTCCGTATAATAGTTATGGAACATGCTGAAGAGGCAATGCGGGCATGTAACTATCTCGTACCACTCCATTTTAAAGCCGTTGAAGCAGGATTTTAAATCGTACCGCAAGGGTTCCGCGTAGGTCAGCTTGGATTTAAAAACCTTATAGTCGTCGAATGTTTTTGCGCAATTGGGACATTTATAGTTCTTTTTATAGACCAGCTTTTCGTATTCTGTATATACTACGCCAGGATAGCTTTTGTGCCCTTGAGGGTATATGCCGCCCTGTGCGCGTATTTCTTGCGGTGCGACAGCTGTTGCGGGCGGATTGCCATCCTCCCCAATATTATTGCCGTGATCTTTGCGTAGGGGCGGATGGTGATCCGCCCGCGTTTCAACATTATCGGTGTTTTGAGGCGAACTGTCGGTATGAGAACCGGAGTCAATACGGCCTTCCTGCGCGCGTGTGGCAGCGTCTTCGTCCAAGTCCAGCTTATTATATGCCGCTTTCAGGATTTCGTATATTACGGCGGGATATTTTTTAGCCGCCTTTATAAAAGATTCTTCGGTAATAACGTACGCGCTTGAATCCGTTTCCGCCGTAAACACCGTTTTGCCGCCGCNNAAAATACTCGTAGCCGCCAAACGCCTCCATGGGCTTTATATACGAACGCAAACCGTCTTTCAGCGCGCAAACACTGCCGTCCAGCAGAAAATACATGGCTCTGCCGGATTCCCCCGCGCCGTTTATCTTTTGGCCCGCACGGAACATTTTGCATTGCTTGTCCTTTAAAAGCGGCTTTATGTCAAGCATGCGGCGTGCTCCTTTTGTCTTGNNCGATGATGCTAGTTTCGGCGTCACGGTTGGCTAATCATAGCACATTTTACATATTTACACAAGATTTTCCATTTCGTCCTTTTTAACGGCGTCCCTTATGAGATAGGCGTTACGGTTTTTAGCCGCAATGCCCACCCGGCGCGCCGGATGGGCATTGATTCAGTTCGATCCTAGCTCGCTTAACAGCAGCAGCCGCAGCCCGCGGCGTTGATGACAGGCGCTACGGCGGCGATGCCGGAATCCGCCGCGCCTGTGCTTGCTATTGCGCCCGGGGTCGTACTTATTAC
>DBDD01000057.1:0-1351 GCA_002293365.1 Christensenella sp. UBA941
GAGGGGATCGAGGCGACGTCGCTGCTCGCCGAGCGGGGGAGGAGGTTCCCGCGCGCGCTGATTGGGAGAGCGATTCTCCGCGAGGCGGATAGGCTGATTTCAGAGCTTGCTGCGAGCGGCTTTTCTGATATATTGGAGCGCTATAAAGCGCGCTCCTGTACGTTGGGCCAAAGGATTACAGTCACGGAGGGCGAGCGAAAGAACAGCGGCGTCGCGGTCGGCTTTGACGAGCTGGGGTTTCTTTTGCTGCTAACCGACGACGGCGAAACGCTGCGTCTTTCTAGCGGGAACGTTTCGTTGAGAAGCCGATGAATAAATGATAACATGATTGTAAGCAAATCTTTAATCGGGGAAGTGAATTTCATGTATCACGGCTGTTTAACGGACGTTAAAGGCATATTGGTCGGTCATGACACAAATATAAAAGCACGCACGGGTTGCACGGCGATAATCTGCCATGAAGGAGCCGTTTGCGCTGCGGACGTACGGGGCGCGGCTCCCGGGACGCGTGAGACGGATTTGACGCGCGGCTATAATCTAGTACCGCGCGTAAACGCTTTATTGCTTACGGGAGGCAGCGCCTTTGGCCTTGGCGCGGCGAGCGGCGTTATGGAGTGGCTTTTGGATCGAGATATCGGCTTTCGTTCGGGCGATAAAATCGTCCCGATAGTACCGGCAGCGGTGATTTACGATCTCGATGTGGGAGAAAACGCGCATCCGGACGCCGAGTCGGGCAAACGCGCTTGTTCGGCTGCGGGCAGCGCGTTCGCGCAAGGGGGTGTAGGCGCGGGTACGGGTGCGACTGTATGCAAAATGGCCGAGGCTATGCGTGGCGGACTCGGGTCGGCGAGCATGGAGGTGCCGGGTATTGGGACTGTCGCGGCCCTTATGGTCGTAAACGCGCTTGGCGCAGTTTACGACGATGAAAAGGGCGAGTGCCTGACGCCGTATAGCGCCATGACAGGCACGCCAAAAGCGGGAGGTAATACGACTATTGGCGTCGTTGCGACGGACGTCTATCTTTCCCGCGAACAGGCGTACAAGCTCGCGCAAGACGCGCATGACGGCCTCGCGAGGAGCATACGCCCCGCGCATACCCCGTTCGACGGCGATACGATATTTGCCATGAGTACGGCGAGCGAAGGAGCGTTGCTCGGCCCATCGGAATTCTTGCAGCTTCTCCATGCCGGAGCGATGGTAACCTCGCGGGCCATTGCCAACGCGTTATATTCCGTTCGCAAGTAAGGGCGGTTTATGGCCATACTGTAAACTTAACGCATGAAATGTGTGATTATTGCCACATTTAGCGATAAATTTGACAATTCGTTCATAGATGCTATACTATTACCAG
>DBDD01000057.1:1386-14258 GCA_002293365.1 Christensenella sp. UBA941
GGGTACAAAAAGCCGCGCAGGAGCCGGCATTCGTAAAACGCGTATTTACCAAAAACGAACAGGCGTATTTCGCCGAACATAAGCACAAGGCGGATACTATCGCCGGGACGTTCGCCGCGAAGGAAGCCGTCGCGAAGGCCTTGGCTACGGGCTTCGACGGCGTGGGGCTGAAGGATATCGAGATTACAAGAGATGAAAAGGGAGCGCCGCGCGCGGTTTTACAAAACGGGGCCTTGCGCCGGATGCTCGATATAGGCGGGCGCAACCTGCATATTAGCATAACGCACATTAAAGAATTGGCCGTCGCGCAGGCGATATTAGAGGATTGATTAGCAGATATTAGGGCGTAAGGCCCTTTTTGTTTTTAGTAAATTATTTTTAGGAGCGGTCGTTGGCTGTCCGGGGCCTCAATAGCGTTGATTCACAAGGGTTGCTCTATATTGTTAGTCGCTATGTATTTTTATGTTATATAGTGATACGCTATAAAGAAGCACGCTATGTAGTTGCTCACTATTATGCTATCTGTTATATAAATCGAGGGTAGCGTACAGAACGTGCCTACAGGTGCTTGAGGAGAGATATTATGCCTAAATTCATTCTATCTAAAGAACAGATGTACGCTGCGGACGCCGCGATGATGCGCGCGGGAATATCCGGCGATATTCTTATGCTCAACGCCGCCAAGGCCGTCGCGGACGCGGCGATGGAGGTTTGCCAAAAATCTTTGGAAAACGCCGAGCGCGTTCCGAATCAGCGGGCGCGCGTGCTGGTGCTTTGCGGCGCGGGGAATAACGCGGGCGACGGCTATGCTTTGGCGTGGCTGCTGGGGATGAAGGGTATACGCGTTTTAGTACTCGATCTATTAGGAGCGGACAAGCTGCCAAAGGACGCGGGCAAATACTACGAAATCGCGGCCGGAGCGCCGAATGTAATTGTTAAACGAGTCGATACGGCCGAAGAGGCTGCAGAGGAGATAAGCGCATTTGGTGGCGACGTGATCGTTGACGCGATCTTCGGTACGGGGCTTTCGCGTCCACCGGAAGGCGTCGCCAAGGCGGCGATTGAAGCCGCAAACGCTTCGAAAGCGTTTGTACTTGCCGTGGACATACCTTCGGGCGTAGACGGCACGAGCGGCCATGCACCCGGCGTTGCCGTACAGGCGGACAAGACCGTCACGTTCCAGCACGAAAAGATAGGACATTGGCTATTTCCAGGCCGGAAATTAACAGGAAAGCTGGCGGTGGAGACGATCGGGTTCTATGAACCCGGCGAGCGATATGCCGAGATGCTTACGGAGGAAGACCTTTATAGGCTGCTCTCCCCTAGAAGGCTGAACGCCCATAAAGGCGATTCAGGCCGGGGGCTTGTTATCGCTGGGAGTAAAAACATGGCAGGCGCGGCGATTTTATGCTCGCGCGCGGCGCTTCGCTCTGGTATTGGCTTGCTTACGACGGCCGTACCGGAGGAGCTTGCAAACGCGCTCAGAGTCGCGGTTCCGGAGGCAATGCTTTCGCCTTTGCCGGACGATACGGACGCCGCGCTCGCGCTGCTCGACACGCAGCTTGAGGGCAAGAGCGCCGTCGCGGCCGGGCCGGGTATGGGCAAACATGATGTAGTTCGTGATATAATCAGGCATATTCTTTATGCTACAACACTATCTATACTATTGGATGCCGACGCTTTAAACGCGCTCGGGAGAGTCGAAAAGCTTTCGAAGAACGTCGTCATAACGCCCCACCCTGGCGAAATGGCGCGGCTATGCGGCTGGAGCGCGGAAAAGATTGCGCGAAAGCCCGTCGAGGCCGCAACGCGCTTTGCGAAGGAATGGGACTGTACTATTTTGCTTAAAGGGGCAACGAGCGTAATCGCTTCCTTTGACGGCCGCCTTACGCTTAACGCAGCGGGAAATCCCGGCCTTGCGAAAGGCGGCAGCGGCGACGTTTTGACGGGCATTATACTCGCCCTACTTTGTCAGGGCTTGCCGCCATATGATGCTGCGCGCTTGGGCGCCTATTTACTCGGGCTTGCGGCGGACGCGCTCGATATGACAGGCGCACGGGCGATGCTAGCGAGCGAAATAATCGACGCGCTCGCGCTTGCTCTGAGAGGAGTCTGAAATGGCCTCAAAAAGAATTTTAATCGGCGTGGATGAAGAGCTTTTAACCCAATTTGACGCCCTGGCCGCGCAACAGGGCGTAAGCCGCAGCGAGTTGATTCGCCGCTCGATGAAACGCTATGCGCTCGATCAGCATAGAATGAATGTGCGGGAGCAAATGAAAAGGGGCTATCTGGAGATGGCCGCAATCAACTCGGAATGGGCCGGATACGCGCTGCTCTCGGATGAAGCGGCTTATTTGGCCTATGAAAGGACAATGGGGTGAAAAAATGGTAAGGCGAGGTGAAATTTATTTCGCCGACCTAAGTCCGGTCGTTGGCTCCGAACAGGGTGGAGTGAGGCCGGTTGTCGTGATCCAAAACGATATCGGCAACGAATACAGCCCTACCGTGATCGTCGCGGCGATTACTTCGCAAATTGAAAAAGCGAGATTGCCGACGCACGTCGAACTTAGAGGTAGGGATTTGGGCTTGCATAGGGACTCGGTTGTGCTTCTGGAGCAGATCCGGACGATAGATAAGCGTAGGCTGACGGAAAAGCTTGCCGCGCTGAGTGATGAAATGATGGCTCGAGTGGAGGACGCTTTATTGGTCAGCCTAGGATTTACGCAAGCCTGACAATGGAGGCCGCTTACACATTTGTTATAGGTGGCCTTCATTTTTCTTTCAATATATTGGACAACTTATGCCGATTGCAAATATTGCCTTAGCGCGAAATTAAAGGAAAGCTTCAGAGAAAATCGAATAGTTACGATATATGTCATGAATCGTAACAGTATGGTATAATTCTTTCAACATTACGTCTGTTGAGGATATATATGCTGATATTAAAAAATGCGGCGGTTATGACTATGGCGGGCCGCGATTACGCCAAGGCCGATATCGCCATAGAAAACGCAAAAATAGCCGCAATAAAGCCGTCAATAGCGGTGGGCTCCGGCGACGAGGCGGTCGATTTGTCCGGCTTGACAATATGGCCTGGGTTCGTCGACGCGCACTGCCATATAGGCATGTGGGGCGACGGAATGGGAGTCGAAGGGGAGGACGGCAACGAAAGCACAGATCCAATAACGCCGCATATGCGCGCGATAGACGGTATAAATCCTTTTGATCGCTGCTTCAAAGAAGTGCGCGAGGGCGGCGTGACGAGCGTCGTAACCGGTCCGGGCAGCGCAAACGTTTTGGGCGGCCAGTTTGTGGCGTTGAAGACATACGGGCGCTGTGTTGAAGAGATGATCATCAAGCAGCCCGCCGCGATGAAGGCGGCTTTCGGCGAAAATCCGAAGCGCGTCTACCACGAGCAGGAAAAGATGCCGATGACCCGCATGGCGACGGCGGCGCTATTGCGCGAAACGCTGGTGGAAGTCCAAGAATACGGGCGCAAGCTCGCGCTCGGCGAAGAAGACGAGGATAAATTGCCCGAAAGGGACTTGAAGCTGGAGGCGCTTTTGCCGGTTTTAAGCGGCGAGCTTATTTTAAAGGCTCATGTCCACAGGGCGGACGATATCCTTACGGCGATAAGAATCGCCCGGGAGTTCGAAATAAAGCTGTCGCTGGAGCATTGTACCGATGGCTATCAAATCCTCGATTTGATCAAAGAATCCGGCGCTGGCGTCGTATTGGGGCCGAATCTGTGCGACCGCTCCAAGCCGGAGCTGAGCGGCCTTTCGGTTGAAGCGCCCAAGCTCTTCTATGAAGCGGGCATCCCGTTCGCGCTGATGACGGATCATCCCGTCTTACCGGCGCAATACTTGTCTGTCGCGGCGGCGATCGCCGTGCGCGGCGGATTGCCCGAAACGGCGGCTATGCGCGCGATTACGATTGAAGCCGCGCGTATAGCGGGCATAGCCGATAGGGTCGGCTCTTTGGAAGTTGGCAAGGACGCGGATATTGTTGCGTTTCGGGGCAGCCCGCTCGACCCTCGCGTTGGCCCGAGCGCCGTATATATAGGCGGCGTGCGGGTGCTCTGATGATTACGTTTATAACGGGCGGCGCGCGCAGCGGCAAGAGCAGATACGCCGAAAAGCTTGCTATGGCGTACGATGAAGTTACGTATGTTGCAACGGCGCAGGCCTTCGACGACGAAATGCTGGCGCGGATAGCGGCGCACCGGGCGCGGCGTCCGGCGGGCTGGAAGACACTCGAAGCGTACAAGGGGTTAGGGGAAGCGATAGCCGGTATGTCCGGGGCGGTGCTCGTCGACTGCCTGACTGTGATGGTCACGAACTTATTAATGGAAGCGCCGGTAACGCGCGAGGCCTTCGACTGGGACGCAATAACATCCGAACAGGCGGCGCTGCTTGAATCATACGTTATGGACGAGATGCAGGAGCTTCGCGGCGGCCTTGAAAGAACGGCAGCGAGCGTGATTCTGGTTTCAAACGAGGTGGGGTTGGGCCTTGTTCCGCCGTATCCGCTGGGGCGGATATTCCGTGATATTGCCGGAAGGGTGAACGCTATGTTCGCTGAAATGGCCGACGAAGCCATCTTTATGGTGTCCGGCTTGCCTATGAGGCTCAAATGAAGCGCTTAATCCTTGCGTTCCAGCTGCTGACGCGGCTGCCGATACGCAGGCAGATCGACGCTGACGCACGCGATTACGCGGGCGCGGCGGCGTTCTATCCGCTGGCTGGTCTCGCCGTCGGGATAATTTCGGCGCTGGCGTATTCTTTCGGCGGTTTGATTGCACCAACAGACGGCGTTTTCATGAGTTATGGCATAGTGAGCAGTGGCGTTTCGGCGCTGTTCGCCGTAATTGCGATGGTAGCGGTAACGGGAGGGCTCCATCTCGACGGGCTGGCCGATAGCTTTGACGGTTTGCTAAGCTCGCGTTCGCCCGAGTGTATGCTCGAGATTATGAAGGACAGCCGCATGGGCGTCATGGGCGCGATTGCGCTGATCCTTGATATCGCCGCGAGGTTAATACTGGTCTCCGCTTTGGAGTATTACCCCCGACCAACGGTATTTCTGGCGTTGATTGTCGCTCCTTGTGCCGCAAAAGTAGGCGTAGTGGCGGCGGCGTCGGTTTCTCCGTACGCGCGAAAAGACGGGCTGGGGAAGAGCGTCACGGAGCATACACGCTTTGGTACTGTACTCGCGAATGTCCTAATCGCGCTCGTTTGTTGCGCTTTAGTCACGGTGGGGATTATATTAGCCGAGAGCCGTAGCAGTAATAGCAATGTATTATATTTTTTCCCACCACCGTCATTAGTACCAGAGCCATTCTTCGTCGCCCCGGCCTTGGTGTTGCTAATCGGCGTTATTATATCCAAACTAGTCACCAAAAAGCTTGGCGGCATTACGGGCGATATCCTAGGCATGGTCAACGAAATAGCGGAGCTATCGGTTATGCTTCTCATTCTGGCGTGGAGGTAGGCAAGGATGCTTGAAGTCATCTTAGTCCGGCACGGTATCTCGCAAGGCAATATCTACGGCGTTTATCACGGCGCGTCTAACCATCTTTTGAGCGACGCCGGGAGGCGCATGTCTACCGTCGCGGGCGACAGGCTAAAGAGCGCGTATATACAGGAAGTATATGTTTCGACGCTTAGCCGCGCGGTCGAGTCCGCCGAAATCATTTGCTCCGTAACCGAACACAAAGGCCCCGTAACATGGCTGCCCGAATTCAACGAAACGAATTTTGGTACTTTTGAGGGCTATACGTTCGAGCGCCTTCAAAGGGAAGACCCTGAGGGCGCAAAAAAACTTGCCGGCCCGGACTGGATGAACTATTGCTTTCCGAACGGCGAATCGGCGATCGAGACGTACGAGCGCGTCATAAAGGGCATAGATAAGATACTCTCAAAATATGACGACGGGCGCGTGCTTATCGTCGCGCACGCTGGGACAATCCGCTTCGCGCTATGCTACCTGCTGGACTTGGATATCGAGTTTTCGTGGAGGTTCAAGGTGGATTTCTGCCGGATAACGCGCGTTGAAATGGTGAACAACTATGGTTGCCTCCGGCTTTTCAACGGATAGCTTGTCAAATAAATAGTATTGTGTTAAACTTACCCTCAATGAAATTGGGGAGGGGCATATGGCGTCAATCGAAAAGACCGGAGCCAACACATACAAACTGACGTTCGAGATATCTGCGGAGGAGTTTGGGCAAGGCATTCAGGCAGCCTACCAAAAGATAGGAAGGCGTTTTAACGTCCCGGGCTTTCGCAAGGGCAAGGTACCGCTAAAGGTAATCGAAAACTACTACGGCGAGGCGGTCTTCTACGAAGACGCGTTCGACGCCGTGTACGACAAGTTTTTTCCCGAGGCCGTTAAAGAACACGATTTGAGGCCCATAGACACGCCAAAGCTCGATATACAGGAGATAGGCAAGGGTAAGACGCTTAAGTTTACGGCCGAAGTGACGACGATGCCCGTCGTAGAGCTTGGGCAATATAAAGGTATAGAAGTCGAAAGAGCGGAGTATACTCTTTCCGACGACGAAGTCGACGCCGAGCTTGATAATGCCCGCGAACGCGCGGCCAGATGGCTCGATATCGAAGACGGGGCGGCCGAAAACGGCGACCGCGTAGTTATCGACTACGAAGGCAAAATAGACGGCGTGCCCTTCGAAGGCGGCAAGGCTGAAGATCAGCCTGCTGAAATCGGCGCAAAGAGGTTTATTCCCGGCTTCGAAGAGGGTATAATAGGTATGAAGAGCGGCGAAAGCCGCGATATAACCGTTAACTTCCCCGAGGACTACGCCTCGGAAGAGCTAAAAGGGAAGGAAGCGGTTTTTACAATCGCGCTAAAGGAGATTAAGCGCAAGGAGCTGCCCGAGCTTGACGACGAACTCGCGAAGGACGTAAGCGAGTTCGAGACGCTTGCCGAATTCAAAGAATCTATCCGGGAAGAGCTGGCGGGGAGCAAGAAGGAATCGGCTGATACGGTTATGCGCGAGCGCGCCGCGCAAATGGCGGCGGACAACGCCACCGTCGATATTCCGGATGTCATGGTTCAGCGGCAGATCGACGGCATGCTGCGCGACATGGAATGGCGGCTGCGTATGCAAGGGATGGATCTCGAACAGTATCTTAAGTATACCAACAGCTCCGTCGAGGCCTTTCGCGAAAGCTGCAAAGAAGACGCGCTCCAAAACGTAAAGCTCCAGCTCGTTATGGACGCGATTCGCAAGGCGGAAAAAATAGAGGCGTCCGAAGAAGAAATTGGGGACGAAATCGCGAAAAGGGCCGAACGGGCGCGTAAATCGGCCGATGAGTACCGCGCTGGCCTATCCGGCGACGATCTCGAATATATTAAAGACAGCATAGACGTAAAGAAGACCGTCGATATGCTGTATGAAAACGCGGTTTTTATCGAGCCAAAATCGGATAAGGCCGAAGCGGAGGCATAAAAGCCGCCGCGCAGTATAATGATTAGTGGATAAAGGAGAAGTGGCTGTGAGCTTAGTTCCGATCGTCGTCGAGCAAACAAACCGTGGCGAGCGCTCCTACGACATATATTCGCGCTTGCTGAAGGATCGCATTATCTTCCTTGGAGAGGTGGACGATATATCGGCCAACCTCGTGGTTGCGCAGATGTTGTTTTTAGAGGCGGACGATCCCGACAAGGACATCTTGCTATACATCAATTCGCCCGGAGGCTCCGTGACGGCGGGCATGGCGATTTACGATACCATGCAATACGTCAAGTGCGAGGTCTCCACGATATGCATTGGGCTGGCCGCTTCGATGGGGGCGTTCCTGCTCGCTGCCGGCGCGAAGGGCAAGCGCAAGGTTCTGCCCAACAGCGAGGTGATGATCCATCAGCCTCACGGCGGAGCGCGCGGCCAGGCTTCGGATATCGCCATTCACGCCGAAAAAATACTCGCGACAAAAAAGCTTATGAATAGAATATTAAGCGAAAGAACCGGTCAGCCGCTCGAGCGCATAGAAAGGGATGTGGATAGAGACCATTTCCTTACGGCGCAAGAGGCGCTCGATTACGGCTTGATCGACGAAATTATAGCGGCGCGCCGATAAAAGCGCCGGAGGTGAACGATGCCAAAATTTGACGACAAAAAGCTGCCCACTTGTTCGTTTTGCGGGAAGCCGCAGGAACAGGTTCGAAGGCTGATAGCCGGCCCGGGAGCATATATATGCGACGAGTGTATCGAGCTGTGTCAGGAAATAATCGAAGAAGATTTTTCCGACGCGGATCAATTCGATATCCACGATATACCCAAGCCGCATGAAATTGCGGCCGTACTAGATGAATACGTCATCGGCCAGGAGATGGCAAAAAAGGCGCTTGCCGTCGCTGTTTACAACCACTACAAGCGCATTAACGCCGACGTGAAACGCGACGACGTCGAGCTTCAAAAGAGCAATATTGTCATGCTCGGGCCTACGGGCTGCGGCAAGACTATGCTGGCGCAGACGCTCGCGAAGATTCTAAACGTCCCGTTTGCAATAGCGGACGCGACGAGCCTGACGGAAGCCGGATATGTCGGCGAGGACGTCGAAAATATACTGCTAAAGCTTATTCAATCCGCCGAATACGACGTCGAGCGCGCCGAAAAGGGCATCATCTACATCGACGAGGTCGACAAAATCGCCCGCAAAAGCGAGAACCCGTCGATAACGCGCGACGTATCCGGCGAAGGCGTACAGCAGGCGCTCTTGAAAATTCTCGAGGGCACTGTTGCGAGCGTTCCCCCACAAGGCGGGCGCAAGCATCCGCATCAGGAGTTCATCCAAATCGATACGACGAATATCCTGTTCATATGCGGCGGCGCTTTCGACGGCATCGACGCAATAGTCGAGCGCCGTAAGGGCAAAAAGCAGATGGGCTTCGGGGCGCAGGTTCAATCCAAGGTTGAGCGCGATATCGGCGAGGTCTTGAAGGACGTACTGCCGGAAGATTTGCTTAAATACGGCCTGATTCCCGAGTTCGTAGGACGCTTGCCTATAATCGTAACGCTGCATCAGCTCGACGAGAACGCGCTTATCCGCATTTTAAAAGAGCCGAAGAACGCGCTGGTGCGCCAATATAAAAAGCTCTTCGAGATGGATGGCGTGACGCTCGAATTCGACGATGAGACGCTGAAAAAGGTCGCGCAGATGGCGCTTGAACGCAAGACGGGGGCGCGCGGGCTCAGGGCGATCTGCGAGGACGTCATGCTTGAAATTATGTACGAGATACCTCAGCGCGAGGATATCGAGAAGTGTACGATCACGCCCGACACGCTTTTGACAAAAGCGCCCGCGTATATCTTCAACGACGGCAAGAAGAAACTGCCTGCGCCAAGAAAGCAGCGCTCGCGTGAAAGCGTTTCGTAAATAAAGCCTCTAGGCCTATTTAACTGTCTCTCGCGGCGCAGCCGCGAGAGACAGTATCATTTTATAGTTGTTGCGGGGCAAAGCCCCGCAACAACTATTGAGATATTATTGAACGGCATTTTAAAATGAGATATACTTTATAGTGCGGAGGTTGGTTTGATGCGCAAAAGCGTTGTGACAACTTTATGCATTGTTATGGCGTCCTTGCTGGTATGCTTGGGCGTTGCTTGGTATATCTTCGGCGTTGCGCAAAAAGCGCCCGAGCCCGAAGCCGAAATTATCGAAGAAGTATTGAGATTCTGCGACGGTATTTCGGTCGATGGGATCGATATTTCCGGCATGACGCTCGAAGAAGCGGCTTCCGCGCTCAATAAATTACATGTGGCGGCGGATGAAAACTTCAAGCTCGAGCTATGGTTCGAAGGCTTTTCAGACTCCATAGAATACCCGGACATCACGGTTGCCTACAATACCGCCGACATCTTAAACGAGGCCATACAGCTCGGCAACAACGGTACGCCTACGCGGCGCGAGGAAGAAATAGCGCGCGTAAAGGCCGAGGGCGCGCGCTATACGACGAGCAAAACCTACTCGATCGACGATATAAACGCCCTACTCACAGAGATAGCGGAGCGCGCCTATATAGAGCCTATAGACGCTTCATCGCGTTTCGAACTTTCCGAGCCCAGAAAATTTGCCTATACGGAGGGTATACCCGGCCGCGCGGCCGATTTAGCTGCGCTGGAAAAGGAGCTCTTTAGCCGTATGGAGCAAAAGAGCTTTGAAGAGCCTGTCGAGATTCCCCTTACGATTCTCGAGCCGCTTGTGACTATCGACCATCTGGCAATGAAAAACTCAATGATTTCGACGTATACGACGTCGTTCGAGGAGCGCGCGCTTAGCGGCGAAAACAGGATCTACAACATAAACCGGCTCGCGGAAGCAATAAATGGCTATTGTGTGATGCCTGGGGACAGCTTCGACCTTAACGCCATCCTCGGCCCGCGCACGAGCGATTCGGGCTGGAAGGACGCAAGCGGCAGTCCTGACGGGCAGTCGGGGACTTTGGTGGGAGGCGGCGTTACTCAAGGTGCGTCCACGCTCTATAACTCCGTGATGATGGCCGATCTCGAAGTGACGGAGCGTGCGGCGTCCGGATGGCCGCTCGACTATGTGCCTATCGGGCGCGAAGCCGCGATTAGCGCGGAAGGATCGAATTTTTGCTTTAGAAACGACCGCGCTAGCCCAGTTTACATCGTTGCCTACTGCGATCTTGAAGCTAAAACGATTACCTGCGAAATTTGGGGCGAGCCGCTCGAAGACGGTATGACGGTTCAGATTACTTCGGAAAAGACGGGAACGCTCACGAGGCTCAGCACAAGAATGCAAATCGACCCTGATCTTGGCGCGGGAAAAAGGCGGGTGGAGCGCGAGGGCAGGACAGGATCTACTGCGGAGTCCTATAAGGAATATTATGACAGGAACGGCAATATGATCGAGCGCGAGCTTTACGAAACATCTACTTACCCGTCGATTCAAGGCGTTGTTTACGTTTCGGCAATTCCGAGCGATTCGAAAACGGATAACTTGCCGATGAATACCCCTATTATATTCCCGAGTTCAATAAGTTAAAATACATTATATTACATTATAAGCGCTTTATACGCCGCGTACATGCATTTCTGTAATGTATTTGTAATATATTACTTGACTATTGCCGGCTCTTGTTATATTATCCAATAGAGAATGTATTATGGTTTTTAAGCCATGTACTAGAAATTATTTGGTGGAGGGATTGTTTTGAAGAAATTAGTTGCTCTTATCCTTGCGTTGTCTCTGGTCTTGACGCTTGGCGTTGCGTTCGCGGATGTGAATGACCCTGATGCGCTTGAAACCGAAGGAACGGTAGACCCCGCCGCGGTTCCCACCGAGCCCGAAGAAGGCGCTGAAAACACGGAAGAAGAAGTTACTCCCGACGAAACCGCGGCCGAAGATGCGGCGGAAGAAGAAGTAATCGAGGAAGAAGAAGTAATCGAAGAGATTATCGAAGAAGAAGCCGTCGATGCCAATACTCTTCCGGCCGATGCGGTTGAAATCGTCGCTGGCGATGGCAGCTCTGTTGTCATAAATGGTATCGAGTATGTTTACGTTTGCTTCACGCAAGAAGCCACTCAGCGCCCTTCCGGCACTCCCGTCTTCTGGGCCAGGATTTATGAAGGCGAAGCCTACCTGTTCTCCATGACGACAGGCAGATTCCTTGGCAAGTTCAATGTAAGCGATCTGAGCTACGTCAATTTCACGACCGACAGCTATATGCGTAATGGTCTGATCCCTTGGATTCCGATAGCAAGGGAAGCTTAATTATTCCGAATCCATTCGAACGGGCCGTAATACCGCAAGGCGGTATCTACGGCCCGTTCTTTTTGCGTTTTTCGGAAGATAACAAGAAAGCCGCTATTCCGTCATACTTTTATCACATACACGTTTGTAATACGGCCCGGCAAATGGTACAATGAAAGCTGCGAAACCCGCGAGCGCGGGTGGCGGCTTTGCGTGCGGCATAGGCTATACAAAGCGAAGCGCCCGAATTGAGCGCAATAGAAAGGCAAAGATATTTGTTTGGCTACGTAAGGCCGCTCGAACCCGAGCTGAAGGTCAGGGAAGCGACATCCTACAAGGCGCACTACTGCGCCTTGTGCAAGGCTATCGGCGCGCGGTTTGGCTTTTTAGCTAGGAATGTCCTTAGCTACGATTGTGCGTTTTTGGCGCTGGTGTTAGCCGCTCGCGAAGAACCACGAAAAGCCGGGCGCGAAGCTTGCGTCGTGAATCCGTTTGCCCGGAAGCCAGTCATGCCGGCTGCGGCTTACTTCGATTACTCAGCCGCGGTAAACGTTATAATGGCGTATGGCAAGCTGGACGACGATTGGCGTGACGACAAAAAGCTTACCGCGAAAATCGGTAAAAGCGTGCTTGCGGGCGCCTATCGAAAGGCGCTTTCCGCCTATCCGGAGCTTGGACAAGCCGTTTCAAGCGGGCTCACGAAGCTTTCAGCGCTGGAGCGCGAACCTAGCGGCATCATGGACGAGGCGGCGGACGCGTTCGCTTTGATGCTATCTGTCGTATTCGCGTTGCCTGATACGGGGCGCGAACGCGCCGCGATGGAGTGGCTTGGCTATAATATCGGCAAGTGGATCTACTTGGTCGACGCGTTTGACGATTTGGAGCGAGACGCGGCAAAGGGCAGCTACAACGTACTGTTGAAGCAGTTCTGTGATCAAGGCAAAAGCGCAGCCGATATTCGTATCGCGGCCGAGCCGCGCGTGCGGATGAATTTAGCCCGCGCGCTTCAAGAGGCAAATAAAGCGCTGTCGTTGCTAAGCTTAAATTCGCAGCAGGCGCTAATCGAAAATATTGTTAATTTAGGATGCCGCGCAAGGATGGAACAGGTGCTGTGCGGCAAAAAAGAGGAGTGCG
>DBDD01000057.1:14275-20775 GCA_002293365.1 Christensenella sp. UBA941
GCCTATAAGGCGCTTGTAAAGAAATATCATCCCGACCAGTTTACGGACAACCCGCTTAAAGAGCTCGCTAACGAGAAGCTCAAGGAGATTAATCAAGCCTATGAAGCGCTCACTAAAAACGGTGGCCAGACGCGCGGCGGTGGCAGCGGCGGAGGCTATGGCGGCGGCGCCTCCAGCTATCGATACAACACGGGCTATGGCCAGCGTTCATATACCAACTATAGTCCGCAAGGCGGCTCTCCCGAATTCGCGGCCGTGCGAGAGAGGCTCTCTGCCAACGATATGCGCGGAGCGCAAAGCCTTTTAGACTCCATGAGCAACCGTACTGCCGAATGGCACTACCTCTATGGCGTAGTCTATCTGCGCATGGGTTGGTACGACCAGGCGCGTCAATATTTCCAGGTCGCTTATCAGGCCGAGCCCAATAATCCCGAATACCGCAACGCCTACGCCTCGGTTTCGCAGAACACCGGCGGCTTCGGCGGTGGAGGGGGAGGCACGGGCTGCGAAATCTGTCAAGGCCTGTTGTGCGCGGATTGTTGTTGCCGGTGCTTCGGCGGCAATTTGTGCGGGTGCTAGCTTATGCGGAATAGACGCCCGTTGCGCGGCTCGCAGCGCGTAACGTTATCCGCGATGACTGTGGCGCTGAGCCTAGTATGTCTGTATGTCGCTTCGCTTCTGCCGGGGGGGAGCCCGGCGCTATATTTCATAGCCTCGGTTTTAACGGCGGGTCTCGTGCTGGAAGGCGAGGGGGCGCTGGCTATCCTCGCCTATATCGCCACGAGCGCTTTAGCTATATTCTTGGTGCCGAATAAATTGATGACGGCGCCGTATATCGCTATGACGGGTCACTATTGCGTGTATAAGCTCTTTATCGAGAGACATATAAGCTCAAGGCTAGTACAGCTTATACCTAAGCTAGTCTATATGTCGGCGTTTACGGCGCTTGCCGTATGGCTTTGCTTGCCGATATTTGGCTACGATGCGCTGGCGAATTTGCCCGTACCGCTTTGGGCCGCGATTGGCTTGGCTCTCGTCGTTCTAGTCGCGTACGATTGGCTTTTGACCTACACGATCCGTTTCTACGACGTCAGCATCCGCCCGATGCTCATAGGGAAGCGAGGAAGGTAGGGAACCATTTTGTATGAAACAGGCTTTGACCTCGCTTCGATAATAATGAGCTACTGGTTTGCTCTGCTTGTCTTATTTATACTGGTAAAAACCGTTCAAAACGCCTATCTTGAATACAAAGTCGAGCGCGAGGCGCGCGTCGGGCTCGACAGGCCGCGCACGATGGCATACGTCGAAATAACCGCGCCGGAAGGCGACGAGCTGGGGAAGCGTTTTCCGCTTCGGCGCGAAAATATCCTGGGCTCTGGCTCGGGCTGTGATATACGCTTGCCGTTTCGCTCCGTATCGGGGGAGCACGCGAGCATTTTTCAAAAGAATCACAAGGCTTTTATTGCTGCCTTGACGGCGCGAAAGGGCGTTTTTGTAAATGGAGAGAAGATAACAAAGGCGCGCGAGCTATCGGAAAACGACCGGATCCGGCTCGGAAAGATCGAGCTGACGTATAAAGCCGTGAAAGAGGGATAAAATGGGAGCTGAATATGCGCCTGCTGCGTAGAACTAGCGCGAAAGCGCTGCTCTTTTTGATCATACTGTTCGAGCTGTCGGCGTTTACGCTTTTGGCGTTTCGCAACGCCGGGACGCTTGACATTCAGGCCCTTATCGTAGGCGGGGCGATGGTCGCGCTGCTTTTATTCCAATACTTGGCGCTGCGGGCGTTTTTCAAGCACGTTGACCGCTACCTTCTTATCGTGGCGAACGTGTTGATCACAATAGGTATGATCGTACA
Source organism: Christensenella sp. UBA941 (assembly GCA_002293365.1). Classification (GTDB taxonomy): domain Bacteria; phylum Bacillota; class Clostridia; order Christensenellales; family UBA941; genus UBA941. The sequence continues at coordinate 16,134 of DBDD01000057.1, forward strand.
ATACAGGCTCGATCCTGAAACGGCAATCCGTCAGCTTATCTGGATCGGCGTCGGCATGCTGTTTATGATCGTGGCGATAGTCGTAGTGCGGCATATAAAGACCTTGCTGCGGTTCAATTGGCTGTACATGATTTTTTCAATCGGTTTGCTTGCGCTGCCGATTTTCTTTGGAAGGACGACGGGCGGCGCGAGGAATTGGTTGCCGATAGGCCCTTTTGCGTTCCAGCCGAGCGAGTTTATAAAGGTCGCGGTCATATTCCTTATGGCGAAATGGATGTATGAAAAGCGGCGCACGGTACAATTATTGCCGCTCGGGCTGTTCGTCGGCTTGTGCATAGCGCTTTTAGTCGTGCAGCGCGACTTGGGCGCGGCGCTGCTATACGCAGGAACGGCGCTGATCCTCTACTATGTCGGTACGGGCAATTGGATCGTTACGCTCGGGACGCTCGGGCTCGTTTCCGCCGGGGCCGTCGCGTCGTATCATATGTTTTCGCACGTACGCGTGCGCGTGGAGATATGGAAAAATCCTTGGGCGACGTATTCCACCGACGGCTATCAAGTCGCGCAAGGGCTCATGGCTATCGCTTCCGGCGGGCTTTTCGGCCTCGGGCTTACGCGCGGCGCACCAAAGTCAATTCCGGCTTACTGGACGGACTATATCTTCGCCGTAATTTGCGAGGAATTCGGCATATTAGTCGGCCTAGCCGTCGTCGCGTTCTATTTGGTGATCATCCTGCGCGGCGCGCTCATCGCGCTCGGAGCGCGCGATAAATTCCGCGCATTGCTGGCAATCGGCTGTACGACGCTTTTGACGCTGCAAAGCTTTATCATAATCGGCGGCGTTATTAAGCTAATACCGCTTACGGGCATTACGATGCCCTTCGTAAGCTACGGCGGCAGCTCCATGATAGTGAGTATGATTTTGCTTGGCGTGCTTGAGGGGGTCGCTATTGACAACGGCGATTGGCTCGAAAGTGCCGTGGATGAGAAGAAGAGATAATGGACGAAAGAAAAGATTACGGCTACCCGGAACCAGACGATATCGATTTTAGCATCGACCGGTATTTTGACGAGGACGATGATTTCGAGCAAGACGCCCATTATGGCGCGCCTCGCGAAAGCGAGCCCGAAGCACCGTGCGAAAGCGCGCCGGAAGCTCAATATGGGTATATATCGGAAGAGCCGTATGGAAACACGCCAGAAGGGCCAAATGAAGACGTGTATGCAGCTAAGCATGAGAACGTGTCGGAAATGATATATGAAAGGCAGGAAAGCGGTGAAAATGTTACCGAATCCAGCAACATAAAAAACGGGGGCGGCAATAAAAAGGTTCGCAAGAAGGCGCGCAGCGCGGAAGTAACAGAACAGGAAGCATCTGCCGCTGTAACGAGCGCGCCGCCGGCCAGCCGCGAAAAAAAGGCTCGCGCCGCGCATAACTGGCCGGGCTTGCGTTCAAACCTGCGCGTTATGCTCGTTTTATTCACGACGATGTTTGCCGTATTGCTCGTATACTTCGTCTATTCCGTAACGACATACGGCGGGCGTTGGTTCAATAATCCGTACAATCCTCGCATTCAGTCCGAGAAGAATCGAGTTATTCCGGGCGAAATAATGGATCGCAATCAAGTCGTCCTTGCGTCTTCGGATTCGGACGGCAATCGGGTTTACAATGACGACCGCTCGGTACGCACGTCCGTTTCACACGTTGTGGGCGATAACTATGGCCTGACGACAACGGGCGCGGAGAGCTTTTTCTCAAGAACGCTGCTGGGCTTCGATACGGGCCTTTTCGAGCGCGTGTATACGGCCGTTTCGAGTGAAGAGGCACGCGGCGAGAGCGTCGTTTTGACAATTGACGCGGAGCTGACCGCCTACGCCTCCGACGCCTTCAGGGATTATCGCGGGGCGCTGGTACTGATGAACTACGAGACGGGCGATGTGCTTGCGATGGTTAGCCATCCGGAATTCGACCCGGAGAATATGGACGCGTACAGGCCCAAGAGCGACGCCGAGAAGCGCTCGGGCGAGAGCGAGGGGGATACCTCCGCGCTCGTAAATCGCGCGCTTATGGGGCGCTATACGCCGGGCTCGATCTTTAAGGTCATAACTGCGGCGGCGGCTTTACGCAATCTCGGCGGGATCGAGGGCCGCGAGTTCGATTGCGAAGGGCCGCTTGCTTTTAACGGTGAGAGCGGCGCGTTTCTGGCAAATGTGCATATTTCGCCGGAGGAGGACAAGGAGAATCGAAACGCCGCGCCTACGCCTAGGCCTTCGCTAGAGCTGAGTGAAACGCCCGTCATCGCGCCGGGCGCGTCGCCGGATATAATGGCAAACCTTCTGCTTGTACGAGATAACGATAGCGATTATCACGGCGAATTGGATTTCGAGGAAGCGTTTACGGCCTCGTGCAACGTGACGTTCGGGCGTATCGGCATGGAGCTCGGCGCGGGGCGCATAAGCCGCATGGCGCAGGATTTCGGCTTTGGAGAAGATTTTCTCTTTTCCGACTTGATTCTCTACCCGTCGAATTACGAATTGCCGCAGCGCGATATCGACGTCGCCTGGAGCGCCGCGGGGCAGTACAGGACTACGGTAACGCCCATGCATATGTGCATGATCGCGGCGGGCATTGCGAACAAGGGTGTGATGATGGAGCCGCGCATGCTGCATGGCACGATTTCCAGCCGCGAGTTTGTAAGAGGCCAGCGCAGGCCGTCGGTCTATAAGCGTGCTCTAACGGAGTCTGAAGCCGAAAAGATGACGGAACTGATGAAAGAAGTGGTTCAAAGCGGTACGGGCTCGCGTGCTGCCATATCAAAATGGACGGTTTGCGGAAAGACGGGCTCCGCGCAGATATCCTCCGACCGCGACGTGAATTCGCACGCGTGGTTTATGGGCTTTATCGAAGAATCCGAGCACCCGCTCGCGATTGCAGTCGTGCTGGAAAAGGCTGGCTCCGGCGGCCGGATGGCCGCGCCTGTCGCGAAGGAGGTTTTTGAGAGAGCTATAAGGCTGGGGTATTGAAAATGACCGACCATATTCTCGACAAGCTAACTCTCCTGCCCGATTTCCCCGGCGTCTATATCATGAAGGACGCGCGGGGCGAGATCATATATATCGGCAAGGCTGTTAGCCTCAAAAACCGCGTGCGCCAATACTTCCAGTCCAGCAAGAACCATCCGCCCAAGGTTATCGCGATGGTCGCAAATATAATCGACTTTGCCTATATTCTTACGGATTCCGAGAACGAGGCGCTCACGCTTGAATCGAATCTTATCAAAAAGCATAAGCCGCGCTACAATATCCTTTTAAAGGATGACAAACACTTCCCCTACGTGCGCATCGACTGGAACAAGCCGTTTCCAAAGCTCGAAATCGTGCGCAAGGTCGAGAACGACGGCGCGAAATACTATGGCCCGTTCCTTTCGGCCATGGCCTTGCGCGACGGGCTGGAGGCTGTGCGCGCGTCGCTGCCGCTGCGTACGTGCAATAAGGATCTGACGAAAAGACAGACGCGCCCGTGCTTGCATCACCAGCTCGGCCACTGCACCGCGCCTTGCGCCGGGAAGGTAACGAAGGAAGAGTACGAGGCCGTGCTTATGCAGGCGGTTGCTTTTCTTTCGGGGCGCAATCAGGACGTTATAGACAATCTTAGAACCGAAATGGCGCAAGCCGCCGCGGCGCTCGAATTCGAAAAGGCGGCGAGGCTGCGCGACCAAATAGCGATGGTGGAGGCGTTCGCCGAAAACCAGAAGGCGATTTTAGCCAATACGGACGAACGGGACGTTTTCGCGCTTGCGCGCGATGGCGTGGACACGCTCGTGTACGCTTTGTTCGTACGCGGAGGGAAGCTTATGGGCGGCGAAAGCTACGAGCTTTTCGCGCCGGACGAAAACGAGGGCGATGTGATGGCTTCGTTCCTCAAGCAGTTTTACTCGGAGGACGTGAAAATCCCGCGTGAAGTGATCCTGAACGTTTTGCCGAGCGATTTTGAAGCGGTAGACGCTTGGCTGTCGGAGCGCGCGGAGCATCGTGTTCATATGTATACGCCGCAAAAAGGAGATAAGAAAAAGCTCGTCGATTTGGCAAAGAAAAACGCCGGGGAGACGCTTGAAAAGCGCGCCGCGCAGAAACGGCGCGAATGGGAGCGGAACGAGGGTGCGCTGGCCGCACTGTCAGAGGTGCTGGGGCTGGACGAAGTGCCAAGGCGTATCGAGGCCTACGATAACTCCAATATCCAAGGCATGGACGCGGTATCGAGCATGGTCGTTTTCACCAATGGCAAGCCTGCGCCTAAAGAATACAGGCGCTTCAAGGTTAAAACGGTAGTCGGCGCGAACGACTATGAAACGATGAATGAAGTTATAACGCGCAGATTTACCAGGGGGATCGAGGAGCGCGCCGCGGGCGTGGAGGGGGCGGGGAAATTCTCAGAATTCCCGGATCTTGTGCTTATCGACGGCGGCAAGGGCCAATTGCGCTATGCGCTCGCGGCTATGGAAAAGTTGGGCGTCGATATCCCGACGGTATCGCTAGCAGAGCGCCTTGAAGAGCTCCATAAGCCTGACGGTACGAGTATACTGCTCCCGCGCGAAAGCCCCGCGCTGCACCTCGTACAGCGCGTGCGCGACGAGGCGCACCG
>DBDD01000323.1:0-9137 GCA_002293365.1 Christensenella sp. UBA941
GCAGCGGCGAAATGGCGATATAAGAAAGCCGAGTGTTCTCAAATACTGTAAGAACACTCGGCATGGTGCGAGAAACAGGACTTGAACCTGCACAAGCGTACTGCTCACTAGAACCTGAATCTNNTGGTGGATGGGGGTGGATTCGAACCACCGAAGTCTGTGACGGCAGATTTACAGTCTGCTCCCTTTGGCCGCTCGGGAACCCATCCGTATAAATTCTCTGGAGCTGGTGATGGGATTTGAACCCGCAACCTGCTGATTACAAATCAGCTGCTCTGCCGTTGAGCTACACCAGCAAAAGAGGTTTGGTGCCTCAGAGTGGAATCGAACCACCGACACAGGGATTTTCAGTCCCTTGCTCTACCGACTGAGCTACCGAGGCATATGTGCGGAAAACCGCGATGGCGACCCGGAAGGGGCTCGAACCCTCGACCTCCAGCGTGACAGGCTGGCATTCTAACCAACTGAACTACCGGGCCAAAATGGATAATGGTGGGCCTTCAGGGACTCGAACCCCGGACCAGCCGGTTATGAGCCGGCCGCTCTAACCAACTGAGCTAAAGGCCCTAAATATTAATGGTGACCCCTAGGGGACTCGAACCCCTGTTACCGCCGTGAAAGGGCGGTGTCTTAACCGCTTGACCAAGGGGCCAATAAAATCGGTTGGTCGGGGTGAAGGGACTTGAACCCCCGGCCCCATGCTCCCAAAGCACGTGCGCTACCAACTGCGCTACACCCCGATCGAATGCGCTCGTTGCGCGGCGAAGTATAATATACAACATCTTGGGAAGGCTGTCAATGCCAAAAAATCAAAAATTATGTCCTTAGCTTTGCGTATATGCATGAATCGAAGATAACGCCGTTTTTATAGATGCTTTGGCGCAATACGCCCTCAAGTTCGAAGCCGGCATTGGTTAAAGCCCGGCAGGAAGCCGCGTTGTGCGCGTAGGGCTCGGCATAGATGCGCACGATATCGCGGCGCTTGAACACTTCCTCGCACATTAGCCGTATTGCCGCCGTAGCGATACCGTTACCCCAAAATGGCTCGCCTAGCCAATAGCCGATTTCGGCGCTTTTGCGGTAGACATTGTCCTTGAAGAAAATGCCGGCGCTGCCAACGGCCTCGCCGCCGACGTCGATCGCGCGGTAAAGGCTTTTGGCTTCGTCCGCATTCAGCGTGGCTTGTAAAAAGGCCCAGGCGTCGTTTATCGTATAGGGATGAGGAAATCCGTCACGTAAGTTGTCGGCGATTTTCTTGTTGCTCGCGTATTTAACGAGGGCTGGAGCATCCTCTCCAGCCCACTTTCGAAGCGTAAATTCCATGGCTTGTTACATCGCAGCCTTTACTTGAGCACGCTCGACAATTTCGTCGATAACGCCAACAAGCCGCTTGATTTCGGGCTTGGAAAGCTGTGCGTCGGCGCCGACTTCAATGCCTTTTTGATGCATTTCTTCGTCGATAAGCGAGGAAAAGATTACGACCGGCAGGCGCTTGAAAGCGGCATGCTCTTTTATTTTGCGCGTAAGGAAATGGCCGTCCATGCGCGGCATCTCGATATCGGTTATGACGCAGGAAATTAATTCGCTGATGGGCTTGTCGGGCTGCTGATCGTGGATCTGGTTCAGGCGCAGCCATGCTTCCTCGCCGTTTGAAGTCGCTTCTACGTTCATGAACCCGGCCTTGTGGAGGGCTTCCAAGAGCATGCGGCGCAGCATCTGAGAATCCTCGGCGATTAGCAGGCGCTGCTCGGCGCGCTCCGCGTGTTCCGCGACGGACGCTACGTCGAGGCCGGACGAGGGGCTGACGTCGACCATGATCTTTTCGAAGTCGATGATGGAGATCATGCTCCCCTTGATCTTCGCGATGCCCGTAACTATGCCTTCCTGGCCGCCGTAAATCGCGGAGTCGGGCTTTTCGATCGCCTGCCAGGAGATGCGGTGGATCGTTTCAACGGCGTGTACATGAAACGCTATGTTCATGTTGTTGAAGCCGGCGATTATGAAGATATCGCGCTCGGGCTCTTCGCTGTCGGGAAGGCCCAGATACGATGCGAGATTGACGACTGTTATGACTTCTTTGCGCGGCTTGAATACGCCTTCGATATTCGGATGCGAGCGGGGCATCGGCTGGACGGGCTTATACTGCAATAACTCACGCACCTTGGCAACATTGATGCCGAAAGCGTTGCCCGCTATGGTGAACTCTAAAACCTCTAATTCGTTTGTACCTGTTTCTAAGAGGATTTCGTCCTTGTTCTTATTCATCGCCGCGCTCCCTTGCTTTGAAAATAATAAAATGGCAAAAACGCATTGGTTCAAATCATATGCCATAATCATAGCATACTTTGGCAAAACAGGGAATAGCTATGCAAAATTTTTTACAGTTTAGCGTTTTTAGCGTGTTTTGAGTCGGAAAACAATATGAACCTGTCGCTGATACTAGCTTTCCGGCCACCCCAGCCGGAAGGATTGCGCGCGATAGTCCTTCGGCGCGACGCCCTCAATCGCCTTAAATACCTTCGAAAAATAGCTCTGATCCTCGAAACCGCATAGAAGGGCTATATCGAGTAGGGAGAGAAGGGTTTCGCATAAAAGCGCCTTGCTTTTTTCTATACGCACCTCGTTTATATAGTAACTAAGCGTTTTGCCGGTTTCGGCTTTAAAAATGCCCGACAAATACGATCGGCTCAAAAAAACGTGGCGGGCGATGTCGTCGAGCGTGAATTTATGCCTATAATTTAAAGAAATGTATTCCTTGATTTTATATACGATGTCTGACCGGCCGTTTTGGGCCGTCCCACGCGCCGCAGGATGGACGATCAGCCCCTGAGCGCTAAGGGCGAGAATCGCGCCGATGGCTTCCGCGCGCTCCGGAGAAAGGCGCGGCAAGCGCTCTATGCGCTCTTGGAGCCGCGTGTTTAAATGTCCGGATGCGAAAGCGCCGGATGAATTTTCTTCGAGGAAAGGCCCGGCAATGAGTACAAGCTGTTCGGCGGCGGAATGAAACGGCGCGATTAAAAAGGAGAGCCCTATTGGACATGGGTATGCGGCGCTGCCGTTTTGGAGGGCTTCTGCGCTTAACGCTAGGTGTGCGCTTACGTAATCGCAGCGCGCACAGCCGCAGTATTTACAAAACGGCGCGTCATTCCATATGGAACGCGAGGAGATATCCGCGGCCACGCAAAAAATGCCGAACGCCCGCTGAAAACACGAGGCTAGGCTCAAGACGTCTTGCTTTAGCTTTTCTGACATACGCAACTCCAATAACATCATGATAGCACAACCCGCGCCCGTATGCAAAAAACGTAAAAATCAAATAAATTATTAAGATATACGCTATTATGGGCTTGTATATATGGCGCGATATTGTTAATATATAGTAATAAGTGTTTGGCTTTTCTAAAATCGACTGGCGAGGTGCATATGTATGAAATCATTTATCGTAGCGGTTCCGATATTCGATTCTGAAATGAGCGTAGCCGCTTATAGAATGAACACACAGAACGGAGAAAAGCTTTTCGGCGCCGCGAAGGACTATACGGCGATGACCGACATGATGAATTCCATCGGCCTTGAGACGATATCCCAAGTCGGTATCGAGCCTTTTACCGGAGGCAAACCCATCTTCGTCGAGTGTAACGAGTTCAATATCATGACCGACCTGCCCCAAAAGTGCAACGTCGATCCGGAGCTTTTGGTCTGCGTTTTGCCCGAAAAATCAAAGCTGGACAACGCGGTTTTGTTCAAGTGCCTGAAGCTCAAGGATGCGGGCTACAAAATCGCGCTCGACAACATCCGCAACAACCACGGAACGGCCGCGTTCTATGAAATCGCCGACTATATCCTGCTTAACGCGCAGTTTCCCACGCTAAACAATCTGATCATCAACTCCCGTCTAAACGACCGGCGGCAAAAGATAGTGCTGACGGGCATTCCAAACCAAACGGCCTTTGAAAAGCTACGCACCACGCCCTTCGCTCTGTTCGAAGGCAACTTCTATAGCGAGCCCATTACCAAGGGTTCCAGCAAAATTTCGCCGATCAAGATAAACGCGCTCCGCCTGCTGAAAATCGTCAGCGAAGAAGACTTCGACCTTTACGAAGCTTCAGACGTTATTTCGCGCGATCCAGCAATTACGATATCGCTGCTGCGCTTCATAAATTCCCCGGCGGTCAACGTTTCGCGCAGGATCGATTCGATTAAAAACGCGGTCGCGATTTTAGGCCAGCGCGAGACGAAAAAATGGGTCGTGGTTACGATTTCCGCCCAGCTTGGCGAGGACAAGCCCTCGGAAGTCACGAAGCTTTCGCTGGTACGCGCCAAGTTCGCGGAAAATCTCGCGACGGCGTTCAGCCTAGGCGTTTTGGCGCCGAGCCTGTTTATGATGGGGCTGTTTTCGCTTTTAGACGTCATTTTGGATAAGCCGATGTCTGAAGCGATCGAAGAAGTATCGGTAAACGAGAAGATCCGCGCGGCCCTCGTGGATCATAAGGGCGACTTATATGACGTTTTGCAGCTCATCTACGCGTACGAGCGCGCCGACTGGGAATCGGTTGCGCTAACGATGATCCGCAAAGAGATCGACGTAGAGCAGATCAATACGGCGTTTTTGAACGCGCTCGTTTGGTATAAAGAGCTTTTGGAAAGCGCGTACGCCGAGGAAGGCGAAGGCACGGCGGGATGACGCAGGGTAAACGCTCGACATGGTTGCTTTTTTGTTTCCTCCTGTATTTGCCATTCCTCTTTGAGATAGTGGCGGTTGCGCCCCTGATACTTTGGCGCGAGCCGCTATGGCTCTGGAGCGCGCTTTACTGGGTACATACATATATCACCTACGGCCTCGTTTGCTTTTTTCACGCAAAATGGAGAAGGTCGATTGGTGAACCGATTACTTTACGCGCAAAGAAAGCGAATTCGAAGTGGATTATACTCTCCATCGCGATAGGCGTTGTCGTGGGCCATCTCGCCGATTTCATATTTGGATACGGCTTTGTCCCCCCGATGCTCATTCGTGAGTTCATAGGCGCGATGCGCCTGCAACCGCTCTGGATGGGGATTGCCTATTTTGTTATGCAGAATGTCTACTACCTCTCCGAATTTACGCTTGTCGCGTTCATGGTGGATTGCGTTCAGCAAACGAGCAGCCGGCTGGGCTGGGCAAAGCGAATTCCCTGGGGCGGCATGTTTCTGGCGTTGACATGGGGGTTCGGCCATGCTTATTCCAAGGGCGTATGGGATTTGAATTCCGGCTTACATTCTCTTGTGCTCGCTTTGGCAATAGGCGCGGCTTATATGCTGCCGGGGAAAAAGCCGCTATACGCCTGGCTTGCCATAGCGGCAGGATATTGGCTATAACACTTCTATTTCTTTTCTGTCAACCGTTTGCCATTAATATTTTCAATCTTTCTTGTAATGTTTCTAATGCGTACAAGCCGTGATATAATGTCGTATTCCACCATTCAGAAGCCAATCATCAGGACAACAGGAGGCATAAACCGATGCGCCAAGACGGCACGCGCGTCAAGGACGCCGATCCCATGTACACGATCGCCCCGTACGTCATGGATAAGCGCTACGACGCTCAAAACATGATTACCCTAGATATCCCCGTGGAGCCCATGCGCAAGTATATCCAAAAAAAGCGGCGGGAAGGCGTGGCCATAAGCCATATGGCGCTCATCGCGGCGGCCTACCTGCGCGCGGCTTGGGAATATCCGCGGCTAAACCGCTTTATCGCCAATAAGCGCATCTATCAGCGCAACCACTTCTGCGTCGCCATGGTCGTTTTGAAGCCGGGCGACGACAACGCCACGATGTCCAAAATGTATTTCGATATGGAGGACGATATTTTCACCGTCCAAGAAAAGGTGGAAAAGTATATCGCCGAGAATAAAGTCCCCCAAGGCGTAAACTCTTTGGACTCGCTCATGCGCACGCTCCTTAGAATACCGGGGCTTGTGGGCTTCGGCGTGGGGCTTATAAAGCTGTTAGACAAGCTCAACTTAATTCCCATGAAGCTTATCGACGCGAGCCCGTTCCACGCGAGCATGACGATGTCGAACCTCGCGAGTATACGCACGAACCACATTTACCACCATCTTTACGAATTTGGCACGACGAGCGTATTTATCGCTATGGGCAACATGCGCGAGGTTGCGATGCGCGAAAGGGGCGAAACGGTCGTCAAGCGCTGTATCCCGCTCGGCGTCGTGATGGACGAGCGCATATGCTCGGGCTCGTATTTCGCGGGCGCGTTCGCGCGTATTCGGGCGTATCTCGCTAATCCGGAATTGCTGGAAGGCGCGCCGGGGAAGTAACCGAGGAAACAACAGAGCCTGTAGGGGCGGGGTTCCATCCTCGCCCGTGGTACAACCTGTAGGGACACGATATATCGTGTCCGTGACCCCAAAATCCGTGTATTCGTTTGTCCCGGACGCCATATATGGCGTCCCTACAGAAATACGCGAACCATTTGTCAAGAAACGGAGGCCCGCATATGAACCACCGCCAGCGCGTACACGCCATCATGCACTACGAAAACTACGACGCCATGCCGCTCGTACATTTCGGCTACTGGAAGGAGACGCTCGAAAAGTGGGTGTGGGAGGGGCATGCGTCTCTTAGCGCCGAGGAGATCGACGCCGTTCTGGTAGACGGTTCGGAGGCGGAGCTCGCTTTTTCTAAAAAATTGGGCTTCGACTTTAATTGGTATTCCACCCTCCAAGATAAAGGCGGGTGGATGTCGCTCTATCCCAAGTTCAAAGAAGAAATCGTAAAGGATTTGGGCGGCGGCGCGTGCCACATGCGCAACGAAGAGGGCATGATCGTGCTCCAGCGCGAGGGCGCGACGGGTATTCCGGCCGAAATCGGCTATACGCTGGTGGACAGACGTTCTTGGGAGGAACAATATCTCCCCAAGCTGCAATTTAACGCCGAAAGGGTCAATATCGAGGCAATAAAGCGCTACGAAGCCATGGAGAATACCCGCGAAACGCCGCTAGGCGTCTACTTCGGCAGCCTTTATGGCCAGATACGCAACTATATGGGCTTAGAGGCCGTTACCTACCTCCAAATGGACGACGAGGAGCTTTTCGATGAAATAGTGGATACAATCGCGGAGCTGTGCTATAAAACCGTCGAAGAGATGCTAAAATCCTCGATAAAGTTCGATTTTGCACACTTTTGGGAGGATATCTGCTTCAAAAACGGCCCGATCGTCACGCCGAGCGTCTTCTACGAGCGTTTCGGCCCGCTTTATAAGCGGCTATGCGGGCTTGTAAACGCGCATGGCATCGATATCGTTTCGCTGGACTGCGACGGCAAGATTGACGCGCTGATACCTACGTGGCTGGAAAACGGCGTAAATACTATGTTCCCAATAGAAGTAGGTACGTGGGAGGCGTCGATTGCGCCCTGGCGCAAACAATATGGTAAGGCTTTGCGCGGCGTTGGAGGCATGGACAAGCGCGTTTTTGCTGAGGATTTTGCCGCCGTTGATAAAGAAATCGAGCGCTTGAAGCGGCTTGTCGAGCTGGGAGGCTATATACCTTGCCCGGATCACCGCATCGCGCCCGACGCGAAATGGGACAACGTGCGCTACTACTGCGACAAAATGCGCAAGGTTTTCGGGGGCTGACAGGCATTATGCCTTGTGATATAATCGTGCGGAGCCGTATTAATACGGCTCTATAAACGGTGAAACGAGGCGGGGGGTTGGCGCTAAGCGGCCACATAATCGCCGCCGTGGAGGTGAATTCCCCCGCGGCGCGCGCTGGAATATCGGCGGGGGATACGCTTCTAGCCGTAAACGGCGAAGCGGTCGTCGACCTGATCGATTACCTCGCTCTAACGGCCGTGCGGCGCATCGAGCTGCGCGTTCAAAGCGGCGGGCAGGAAAGCGCCGTTACGCTTTCCAAGCGCGAGGGGGAGCCGCTGGGGCTGTCCTTCGAGCAAGCGCTCATGAGCGCCCGGAGACTTTGCGCGAACAAGTGCGTATTCTGCTTTGTGGATCAAAATCCCGATAACGCGCGCGAAACGCTGCGCGTAAAGGACGACGACTGGCGCGAGTCGCTGATGATGGGCAACTACGTTACGCTCACAAACGTTTCAAACGCCGAGTTCGCCCGTATCCTCAAGCGCCGCGTGCAGCCGCTGTTTTTATCCGTACACGCTTACGATGCCGATTTACGAGCAAGGCTTTTAGGCAATGCGCGTAATAACGCGCTTTGGCAAAGGCTGCTGGCGCTAAACGAAGCCGGGCTGCGCTTTCACGCGCAAATCGTGCTCTGTCCGGGGCTGAACGACGGCGAAGCGCTGACGAAGACGCTGAGTGAACTCGATAAGCTCCCGGCGCTGCAATCGGCGGCTGTTGTACCCGTGGGGCTGACGGCGCACCGCAAGGGGCTGTATGAGCTTACGCCATTCGACGAAACGAGCGCGCGCGACGCGCTGCGGCGCGTCGAGGCTATGCCGAAGGGCCGCTTTTTCGCGGCGGACGAGCTCTATCTGCTCGCGAACGAGCCGCTTCCGGAATACGCGGCGTACGGCGATTTCCCTCAGATCGAAAACGGCGTGGGCATGCTACGGCTTTTTGAAGACGAGTTCGTTTCGTCTATTGAAGCAACGGGCGCAAAGCCGCGCGCGGCAATCATAACCGGCGTGGCGGCGGCGCCGTTTTTATCGGAACTCGTTGGCCGTGTCCCGGCGTTTGAGGGCGTAAACGTAGTGCCGGTGAAAAATAGCTTTTTTGGCGGGCATGTTAACGTTGCCGGGCTCGTAACGGGCTCGGATATCGCCGCGGCGTTTAAAGAACGCATGCCTCTCGATGGCCGCGTCCTGCTGCCGGATTCAATGCTCAAGGACGGAGGAATTTTTCTGGACGACATGCCGCTGACGGCATTGCGCGAAACGCTGGGCGTAAATATCGAGACTGTGCCTGTGCGAGGAGATGCTTTATGGGAAACGCTGATATGCTAAGCCACAACCTGTAGGGGCGAACTGTGTTCGCCCGTGGCATAACGGAGCATTGTATATACGGCGGGCGAACACAGTTCGCCCCTACAATAGAACGATATACTAGGAGAACCAATGAAACCACTCGTCGCGGTTGTGGGCCGCCCGAACGTCGGAAAATCCAC
>DBDD01000323.1:9157-14983 GCA_002293365.1 Christensenella sp. UBA941
GTCACGCGCGACCGTATCTACGCGGACGCCGAATGGGCGGGCCGCGCGTTTGCGCTCGTCGATACCGGTGGTATCGAGCCAAACGATGCCGAGCCGATTTTTAAGCAAATGCGCGAGCAGGCCGAGCTCGCTATCGATACGGCGGACGTCATCCTATTTTTAGTCGACGGTCGCGAAGGGCTCCAGGCGGCGGATCACGAGGTCGCCGACATGCTCCGGCGCACGAAGAAGCCCGTGATCGTCGTCGTGAACAAGGTCGATAACATAGAGCGCGAGGACGCGTTATACGATTTTTACGAGCTGGGCATGGGCAACCCTATCGCCGTCTCGGCGGAACACGGCATGGGCACGGGCGACCTTTTGGACGAGGTCGTCAAACATTTCCCGCCCGCCGAGGAAGAAGAGACTAACGCCGTGCGCGTATGCGTCGCGGGGAAGCCGAATGTAGGTAAGTCCTCGATAGTAAACGCGCTTTTAGGCAGTTCGCGCACGATCGTCTCCGACGTTTCCGGTACGACGCGCGACGCCATAGACACGCCGTTTCGCGCCTATGGTCAGGACTACGTGCTTATAGACACGGCGGGCATACGCCGCAAGCGCGCGGTCGAGGACGAAACGATCGAGCGCTACAGCGTTATCCGCGCGTTCGGCGCGATTCGCCGCTGCGACGTGGCGCTTTTGGTCATCGATGCGACTGTGGGCGTAACCGAGCAAGACACGAAAATCGCGGGCTATATTATAAACGAAGGCCGCGCGCTCGTTATCGTAGTTAACAAATGGGATTTAATCGAAAAGGAGACGGGCACGCTCGAGGCGATGCGCCGCTCGATCCAAAAAACGCTTCAATTCGCCTCATTTGCGCCGATATTATTCATATCGGCAAAGACGGGCCAGCGCATGCATAAGGTCATGGAGGCCGTACAGGAAGCCTACGCGAACGCCTCCGGCCGCATTACGACAGGCGTGCTGAACGACCTTATCTCCGAAGCCGTCGCCGTAAACGAGCCCCCGTCCGATCATGGCCGCAGGCTCAAAATCTACTACGCCTCGCAGGTCGCCATCAGGCCGCCGACGTTCGTTTTTTTCGTAAACGACCCGGAGCTGATGCATTTTTCATACCTGCGCTACCTCGAAAACTCGCTGCGCAAGGCGCTTATGCTTACGGGCACGCCAATTCGGCTGCTCGTACGCCAAAAAAGCGGCCAAAGCGGCTGAAAGGTCATATAATGGAGATCTGGTTGTATCTGGCGATGTTTCTGCTCGGCTATTTCTTTGGAAACGTGCAAAGCGCCTATTTCCTTAGCAAAGAAATCATGCATAAGGATATCCGCACCGTCGGCTCTGGCTCAGCCGGGACGACTAATATGCTGCGCTCGTTCGGCGTAAAGCTGGGCGTTTTAACGTTTGTGGGCGACTTGATAAAGACCGTAATCGCCGTCGCCATAGCGCGGTGGATCGGCGGGGAAATCGCGGGCTACTGCGCCGGTATAGGCTCGATCATTGGGCATAACTGGCCGTTTGTACTGGGCTTTCACGGCGGCAAGGGCATAGCCTGCACGGCTGGGCTGATTCTAATGGTCAATCCGTTTATGATGCTCGGGCTGTTCACCGGCAGCATATTGCTCGCGATTATCGTGGGCTTTATGTCCGTCGGATCGCTCGCTGGCGTGACGGGCTTCGTCGTATGCGTTCTGATTATCTATCCTGGCAATACGCCGCTGCTCGTCGCCGCGCTTGCGGCGTGGGCGCTTGCGGTATTCGGCCATAGGGAAAACATAAAGCGCCTGATTAAAGGCACCGAGAACAAGCTTTCGATCGGCAGGCACAAGAGGCCGACGCGGGATTTGAAATAATTATTCAATCATGTAGGGGCGCGCATTGCGCGTCAGCGATTAATCGAATTCCATGTAGGGACGCCATATATGGCGTCCGTGGTTGAAAAACAGATGTCGAATTGGGGTCACGGACGCGATATATCGCGTCCCTACAGGCTATCGAACATAAGGAGACGTCATGACAGAATCAAATCGCGTTATCATCCTGGACACGACGCTGCGCGACGGCGAACAGACGCCGGGCATCAATCTAAACCTTCAGGAAAAGCTTGAAATTGCCCGCCAGCTCGAAAAGCTAGGCGTGGATTTCATCGAAGCGGGCTTCCCGGCCGTTTCGGAGGGCGACTACAAGGCGGTACGAGCGATATCCTCCTCGGTCAAATGCGGCGTCGCGGCGCTTTGCCGCTGCGTCGAATCGGATATTTTGCGCGCTTCGGACGCGCTTAAGGCGGCAAATAAGCCGCGCCTGCATCTTTTCGTCGCGACGTCGCCTATCCACATGGAGTACAAGCTCCGAAAGACGAGCGAAGAGGTTCTTGCGCTCGTCCGGGAGAGCGTCGCGCTGGCAAAGAGCCTTTGTGAGGACGTCGAATTTTCCTGCGAGGACGCGAGCCGTTCAGAGCCCGCTTTCCTTTGCGAGATACTCGAAGCCGCGATCGACGCCGGCGCGGCGACGGTCAATATTGCCGATACCGTCGGCTATGCCATGCCCGAGGAGTTCGGCGCGCTGGTGAAATATCTTATTGAAAATACGCCGAATATCGCCAAAGCCGTATTCGGCGTGCATTGCCACGACGACTTGGGCCTCGCCGTCGCAAATACGCTCGCTGCAATCCAAAACGGCGCGCGGCATATTGAGGTTACAATCAACGGTATTGGTGAGCGCGCGGGAAATTGCGCTCTGGAAGAAGTTATCATGGGGCTAAGCGTGCGTAGGGACGCGCTCGGCGCGTATACTCACGGGGTGAAAACCAAGCGCCTCTACCGTACGAGCGCGCGCGTCGCGAAGATTACAAGCCTGCCCGTTCCCGTTAACAAGGCTATCGTCGGCGATAACGCATTCTCGCACGAGTCGGGCATCCATCAGCACGGCATGATGCAAAACCCTATGACGTACGAGATTATGACGCCCGAATCCGTAGGAAAGCCGGAAAGCACGATGGTATTAGGCAAGCACTCCGGCCGGCACGCCTTTGACGAGAAGCTGCGCAGCATGGGCTACGAACTTTTGCAGGAGGAGCTAGACGGCGCGTTCGCTAGGTTCAAGGAGCTCGCCGACCGCAGGCGGCATATCACGGACGACGAGATAGAGGCGCTCGTGAGCCATAAGGTTGCGGATGTGCCGTTTATCTACAAGCTAGAGGCGTTCCAGTACCAAAGCGCGAGCAAAATGAAGGCCATGGCCAGCATAACGCTCTTACACGAGGGTAAGCTGCTCTCCGAGGCCGCTATGGGCGCAGGCCCCGTGGACGCGGCGTACAGCGCCGTATCGCGTATCGTAGGCGGGGAGTGGGTGCTGGCGGCATACGATATTAAGGCTGTAACCGAGGGCGAGGACGCGCTCGGCGAGGTGACGGTGCGCGTAAAGAGGGGCAACAGGCTCTATACCGGAAAGGGCCTTTCGTCGGATATCATAGAATCCTCCGTGCGAGCGTTTGTAAACGCCGTAAACCGCGCTATGGCGGAAGGGAATGGGAACGGGTTAAGATGAGCGTATATGGAAAATGGACAAGCCGTATTTAAAGATTAATCCGCAAAAATGAGGAAGGGACGCTCTGTTATGAAGCTTAACGTTCTTTTGGTCTGCTACAACGCGTCGGAATTCATCGAAGAATGCGTCAACAGCATTTTAATGCAAAAAACGGATTTCGATTTCAACGTAATAGTTGCGGATGATTGCTCTACCGACGACACGCTCGAAAAGATTAAGCGGCTCGATGAAAGTAGCGCCGTTGAATTCGTCTATCTGGAGACAGTGGGGGGGCAATGTCGGCATAAGGGAGAATTACAAGCGCGGGTTCGCGGCGTGTGACGCCGAGTATATCGCCGTCATGGAGGGCGACGACTTCTGGACGACGCCCAAGAGGCTGCAAAAGCATGTGGACTTTTTGGACGACCACTTTGAGTGTGCGATGACGTCGAATAGTATGATCATGGCGAATTATGAAGCGGCAACGTTTGTTGAACACCCGCCCAGGATTAATGAAAGGATAGAAAAAAAGAATTATTCTAATGGCGACTTCGTGCTGGCCGATGCCAGCGACGCTATAAGACTCCATATAGTAGGAAACTTTTCGACATGTGTGTTTCGCAGCAGCGTTTTAGAGAAGCTAGCGCCGGATTTTATCGGACATTCGCTTTTCACTGATTTCACAGCGTCGTTAATGGCGTGCCAGTATGGAATGATGGGGTTTCTTTTTCCAATTATGAACGTTTATAGGGTTCATCAGAAAGGCGTATATAGCAAAACGCCTCTCCGGGAACGACACGAAAAACATATCACGCATTTTCAAGAAGTCGATGCTTATACCGAAGGGAAATTTCACAATGATTTCCTCTCTCTGATTCAGAATGAACGCACTCAGTTAAAAAATCCGGATCCTTTGGAACTGCAAAACCAACATGATAATCCTGAAGCGCAAAAGCGCTCTTCAATAAAGCGCGTTTTACGCTTTATCTGGCGCATAACGCCGCCGTTTTTGATTTGGATAGTTAAGATGATTATTCCAAAAGTTATATCGGAAAGACTTCGCTACGAGAATATTGATGCCGAAATCGCCGCCTGAGTTTATTGCCATGCTTGAGAATAACTCTGATACGAATGATTAATAACGCGCCTGTCGGAGCTGCAATCTGTCTGGTGCGCGACATCGAATTGAGCATGCTTTAATTTATTGACCGCTTTTCACGAACTGTTACTTTGCGGAAATATACCGATTTTCTCAAGTATAAGGCATTAAGCCGCCGCTTAATCCCGTGATGCTGCCAATCGCGAACTTCTTCCTGACTAGAATATTCTATATGACCCCGGCCGGGAACGGTCTATTGGAAACGAGGCATACGATTAAAGGCTATAACGACGGTTCAATTCGCGTAACGGTTATCAGCCCCTATAAGATCGATAAGACATTGGTGGTGCATGAAAGCGATACGAACGACCCCGACCTTTTGCGCAAATCGCTGAAGATCGACCGCGTCGCCTTGGAGTTGCAGCGCGTCACTGAGCACAACGCCATCGACAGAGGCATGGTAATCCCCGTTTGGAATTTCTATGGCAGTGTCGAATACGAGTATAATTTCGAATGGGACCATGACCGTAACGGCCTGCCGAAATCGCTTTTGACCATCAACGCCGTGGACGGCAGCGTGATCGATGCTTGGCAAGGGGCATGAGGAGGGATAGTATGTCGCCCCGAAAACGGCTTGAATGGACGGTGCGTTTGTGCTATTCTGAATGTGCTGTATCGTCCTAATTTAAATTTATTACAGCAAGTAAATTTTTTATAAACTTTCATGTTCCGAGGATGGTATTATATGGCCCCAATTCTTGATATACGCAATGTCTCAAAGCAATATGGCGACGGCGATAATGCCGTTCTCGCTCTTAAAGACGTAAATTTTTCGATTACTCAAGGAGAGTTTACGGGCGTAATGGGTTCGTCTGGCAGCGGCAAGTCTACTCTGCTTAACGTCATCGCAACCATTGACAAGGCGACGGGCGGTTATGTATTCCTTNNGAAATCAGGATATTGCGAAGTTCACGGAAAATGGAATTGCTGAGTTTCGGAGAGACAACCTTGGATTTATATTTCAGGATTACAACTTGCTTGACACGCTGACGCTTAGAGAAAACATTGCGCTCGCGCTAACCATACAGAAAAGTCCTAAATATCTGATTGGCGGAATTATAGACGAAATCGCCGAAAAGCTGGGAATCGGCGGCGTATTGGATAAGTTCCCGTATGAAGTTTCCGGCGGACAGCGGCAGCGG